>JBPOFV010000497.1:0-2303 GCA_051252335.1 Marinicella sp.
GTCCTGCTAAATTAACTTTTATATTTGTCTTGTTACCAGTGGTTGTGATTGTTCTGATGATTGTTTTTTGGATGATCTTTAAGGAAACAAGAAAGCAAGTAGAAGTGACTGATAGTCTGTCTGGCTTGGACTCAGTTTCTGTCATTTGTTCAGTGGCACCAAGAATTGATGATAGATTCAGTTGAATAAGTCTTTAGCCAAGCAATGCATGAAAATCAGTGAGGAATTAAGCAACGGTGATTGGAGATTTTAATCAGTGTTCAATTGAAGCTAAAGTATGAAAAAAACCTCAGTTGACACGTCTCAAATTTACCATCACACCGTTGCCCAATGCCCACATAGTGGAGGTTAATTTCAATGGGGTTTAATACCACCCCAAGTATAATAATTTGTGTCGTTAATAAAAGGCTTTAATGAAGGTCCATGCGGCAAGGCAATGAACCTTCATCTTAAGCAGCTGACTATATTTCTATTTGGTTTTTATTTTCATGTTTGCCAAGTACTGCCAGATCCCAAACCAATAGGATAACGCCAATAGCAGTAACGTATCCGAAGATTTGACGCCAGTACATGCCTTGCACAAACCAGGTTGAAATTTGAGCTTTGAAGTAGCCAGCCCAACTAGCACCTTCAAGTGCACGTTCAATAAATGCCTGATCGTAACCAGATACCAATAGTGCCATGGTCATACCCAATACACCGATATTTAATAAAGCCAATGCCCACTTCCAACGCCAGGCAGATTGAATGTCGCCACCCATAAATACCCCACCTCGCCATTTTTGAATGGCCATATAGAATACTGCAATATTGATGGTGGCATAAGCGCCAAAGAATGCTAAATGCCCATGTGAAGCAGTCCATTGTGTGCCATGTGTATAAAGGTTAATCTGTGGCAAGGTGTGCATGAATCCCCAAACACCAGCGCCAAAGAAATTACCAAATGCATGTGCTATCAACCATGCCATGGCTGGGTGGTTGTTGTTTCTGAAATCATGTTTACCTGAATCATATACTGCATGGACTACCATGGCCACCAGCGGAATGGGTTCAAGGGCTGAGAAAAAGCCACCTATGGATAGCCAATATTCAGGCGTCCCGATCCAGAAGTAATGATGCCCCAAGCCGAGAATCCCGGAACCAAGCATCAATGCCACCTCAATATACAACCAAGTCGTAACAATCTTACGCCTGGCACCCAGAACTTTGATCAAGCCCCAAGCCATGATACAACCAACCATCACTTCCCACGTGGCTTCAACCCACATGTGGATGACCCACCACCACCAAAATTGATCGACAGAAATATTAGGCGTATAGAACATGCCAGCTAAATACAGACCTGCCAGTGCGATTAGATCCATCACCAATACACCAGAAATTCCGCTCCATTTACCTTTGGCGAAGGTGGCTGCAATGTTGTAGAAAAAGACCACGACACAAAATACGATGCCAATGTCTGCCCATCTGGGTGCTTCTATGTACTCTCGACCCTCGTTGATGAGCCAGAGTGATTCCTTCGTACCAGGGCCGATTTGAACAAACAAATAAACCAGTACCACAACCGTCACAGCCAAGGAAAATATCCAAAAGACCAGATTGGCTATGAAAGCGCCCACCAAAGGTGTGCCAGCTTCATCTTCAACCAACCAATAACAGGATCCCATAAAACCAAACAGCATCCAGATGATCATGGCATTGATATGCACCATGCGCACCACATTGAAATCCAATTGGTTATAGAATAACTCGGGCATCAGGTATTGAGCACCCGCAATTAAGCCAAACAAAATTTGTGCCACAAACAGCAAAATAGCGGCAACGAAATATTTAATGGCCAGTTTTTGCCCAGGATTTAAATGGGTTGAATCAAATTTTCTAATAGTCATTTTCACCCTCCTGAGGAATCGATTTAAAGTTATTTGGGAAACCATTGGTGTTAATCGAAGACATCCACTTAAGGAATGCGACCACACCGCGAGCTTCGGCTTCAGTGATGTTTAAGTTGGGCATTCTTCTTGTGGAACCGTAGCCTCTACCATAGGTCTCTGGATCCATTAAGAAGTTAACCATGAGGTCTTCTCGGACTGACTCTGCCCCCCAGCCCTGATCGAGCCATGATTTGGTTAAGTCTGGTGCATAGTAGGCACCATTACCCAGTAAGGTATGGCAGTTCATACAGTTTTTGGCTTGTGTTGTCAGCTTGCCTAAACTGACCAAGTCTTCAGCTTCTTGTTCTGTCAGCTTTTTGCCAAATAGTGGAGCTTCAGCGCCAATAATTGGCATCATATTGCCTTCATCTT
>JBPOFV010000498.1:0-2300 GCA_051252335.1 Marinicella sp.
TAGCTATCCAGTTCAGCTAACTCAAACAGTGAAAAATTAGCTTTAATTATTCACGATTTACCATCAGGATTTGACTTCTTTTTTTTCTTTTTTTGAGGCTTAATTTTATTGTATAACTTGTTACATGAAGTTTTGCAATCATTGTATTCTTTCTCACACATTGATAAATCTTGGTTTCCTCCAGTTAAAGGGTCGGATTCAGTAGCAATGCATAGTGATTTATCTATATCACATTGATTAATGCAATGATCATATTTTAATTTATTGTCTTTCTCTTTTGGACAAAAAGCCAATTCTGGTTGGTCCCAACAAGCTGAAGGGTTTGGAAGTTCTGGTGGTTTTGCTGCATATGAATTCAAATGAATGATGCAAGTTAACAAACCTAAAATTAACTTTGATTTAATGTTCATAAATAACTACTCCTTATTAATACTATTACACAACCTATAAATTGATTGCTTGGACGACATTAAAGCAAAATTTTTTTTCATAGTTCTGAAAAAAACACGTTCACGTTTATCAGAGAAAAGTCAGAAGTCGGTTAGGAAATGAAATTTGTCAGAAACCAAAGTACAAAATCATTTTATAACAGGAGTTGAAAATATGTATCAATACAAACATTTAATAATTGATTTTACTAGAAAAAAAATATGTGTTGCTGGAGTTGAAAAAAAACTTGATGCTAAATCATGGGAAACTCTTGAGTATCTATTTATTAATAGGGCTAGGGTTGTAAATAAAAATGAAATACTTGATAGTTTGTGGAAAAAACGATCAGTTAACAGTGAAATAATAACATCGGCAATTTATAGGATTAGAAAAGCTATAGATTTTGACAATGATAGTTTTATTAGGACAATATATAAAATTGGTTTTCAATTTAATTTTAGAAAACAAGAATAGCAAATGGTTTTTGCAACAGTTAGTGGTGTTAAGGTTAAATATGGTATTCACTTATTTCGGATATTATGAGGTTGAGAAATGAACAATGTACACATTCTTAAACATTTTAAATTGTAGATATTTCTTAGAAGGAGTCTCCAGCTTTAATTCCAATTTAAAAAAGGTGCTAGCTCAGTGCACTACCCATCATTACCAAATTAGCAATTAAATATCAACCAAAGGAACCAATTGATAGGTTCCTTTGGCTATTTGAAATATCAGCCAGGATCTTGTTGAAAACCGCAATATTCTTCAAGGTAATTTAAGTGTGGAACAGCATTATCAAACCCTGAATGTGAAATAGGCCCAAGTATGAATTCACTTAATGGTCCTCTGATATAAACCCGATCATGTGGAGTATCAGAATTTGTATATGATAAGCTTAAAAAGGATGACGCATTATCTGGATTAATCGAATCTTCTGTGATTACTAGTGAGCTAGGTAGTCTTACACCTTGTTGGTCAGGAAACATATTACCATCAGTATATTGGACTATTAAACCCAGGTTAATTCCAACATATGCCCAATCCCAATCATTTGGATTACCGGCAGAAAATCCGCCTAAAGTTTCTGAGCCTACACCATTTATTACAAGTCCATTGGCAGGGCCATGAGAATTAACGTGGAGCATGTCTGTTGGATAGCTATTATGATTTGTTGGGTCATTTATTAGGTGGTTATAAACATGAAAGGGTCCATTGTATATGTCTTCTTCAGCATTGCCATAGTCAACTAAATAATTGGGGTCTTCATCATTGTCACTGTCATCTGGAAACACAACTATTAATTTTTCATAATTATAATCACCACGATCGCTTCCCCCTGAGTTTACTTGCTCGCTTTCATAAATCAAAACGCCACAAAAAGGGGTGCCTACTTCATATTCGCCCCAGTGGGTATCTAGTGAATTATCTCCAAGAGTTCCTTGGAATGTGATACCAACAGTCTCTGCTGATGAAACATGTGGCAATATCGTTGCTGCTAATAGTAATGTCAACTTGGTTTGGTTGGTGTTTTTTCTCATTTATTTCTCCTACTGGATATTGATTTATTAAAATGTACAGAGACAATTGTGCAACCAACTTTATTTGCTGTACTGTGTTGGTTTCACAGAGCCTCTGAACCAATATTAAAAGAAACTTTTAATATTGAAATGATTTAAGTCTGTTTAAAACCTTATTAATAAGTTCTTTTAAAATGAAAATAAGGTGCATTTTCATAACTACAAAAACCGAAAAGTAAAACAATATTGGTAATCCCCCCGAAAAATAACTGACGTCAAAGTAGAATTTTCTTATAATGAAATTTGAGGAGATTCACATGAAGACATCAAGATACACAGACAGCCAAATACTGG
>JBPOFV010000499.1:0-2300 GCA_051252335.1 Marinicella sp.
ACATTTTGGTTCAACCAAAGTATCAAAGCATCTTTGATGGTATTGGCCACATAAGTAGCAATCGACCTTGATGACAAACGTTCTTTGGTTTGGCCAGAAAACTGGGGGTCTTTCATTTTAGTTGATAAGACATAACTGACACGGTCCCAAACATCATCAGGTGCCAGTTTTAAACCGCGAGGTAATAAATTATGACTGTCTGCAAACTCTCGGATTGCCTCTGTTAATCCAGTTCTCAGGCCATTTACGTGTGTACCGCCTTGGGCCGTTGGAATCAAGTTAACATAACTTTCAGTGACCAACTCACCTTGTGGTACCCAGGTCAATGCCCAATCTACAGCAAATTCATCATCGAATTGAGAACCTATGAACCCAGTTGTTGGAATGTATTCTGTTGACTCAATTTCATCCAACAAATATTCTTGTAATCCATCTTGAAACTCCCAACTTTCACTTGAATCATCCAAATGGTTTTTAAAGTTAACAACCAGCCCGGAACAAAGAACAGCTTTGGCCTTTAACAAATGCTTTAATTTTTTAACACCCACTTTAAGCGTATCAAAATATTCAGCAGCTGGTGTAAATTGCACACGCGTTCCTGTGTTCCTTTGACCTACCTGGCCAACCACTTCCAATTCAGAAACCTTGATACCGTGTTCGAAAGCGATGTGATGTTCCTTGCCATCTCGTTTAATCCAAACGTCTAAACGTTCGCTTAATGCGTTGACCACAGAAACCCCAACCCCATGTAACCCACCAGAAAAGGTGTAGTTTTTATTTGAAAACTTGCCTCCTGAATGCAATTTAGACAGAATTAATTCCACACCTGAAACGCCATGCTCTGCATGGATATCAACTGGCATACCACGACCGTCATCAGCCACTTCAATACTGCCATCAGCATGAAGTGTGATATTGATTTTTGTGGCATGACCTTCTAACGCTTCATCTACTGAATTATCAACCACTTCTTGAATCAAGTGGTTGGGGCGATTGGTTTCAGTGTACATCCCCGGTCTTCTTTTAACCGGATCTAATCCTGAAAGTACTTCAATATCTGACGATTGATAGGTCTTGGTCATGAGCTGATTATATTCCTCATTAGTTATTCATCTTTCCACTTAATAGAACAGCCCATCGAGGGAAACTGTTCGCTCTTTATTTCCCCAGTATTAACCATTTCATGCATGGCTTCAACCAGGTCTTTTTTTAACCCTTCATGTGGTTCATTGATACCGGCCGCATTTAATCGACCACGGTATTTAACCTTTCTTTCGCTATTCATGGCAAATATATCTGGCGTACAAACGGCACCATAAGATTTTGCTACGGCTTGTGTCTGATCATACAAATATGCAAATGGATAATTGAATTTATCTGCAACCAATTGCATATTTTCAAAAGAATCTTCTGGATATACTTGGGCATCATTTGACATGATTGCTACCACATTGACACCTATTTTATTCAACAACAATGCATCTTCAACCAATTGATGCTGTATGGATTTAACATAGGGGCAGTGATTACAAATAAACATCACCACCAAGCCATGAGTTCCCATTGACTTTTCAAGTGTCCATTGAGTTTTGTCAACACCCATTAAATTGAAGTCAGGTGCTTCTGAAATTTCAGATTTCGGTGTATATTTCAGTCCCATGCCCTTCCTTATCATTCATTTGATCGGTGTCATTTTGAAATATATCGACATAAGCCTGGTATTGAGCTCCTAAACCAATACCTCCTGCTGTAATCACAAAAAATAAAACGATAACCATCATCAACAATTGGCTTGAAGTTCCTAGCACTGCTTGCAAAATTGCCATCAATAAACTTGCGAATAAGACAATACCAAAAAACAACAATAAAAAGAGTAACACCAAAGCAACAAATGCTTTCCAAGATCTGATAACACCATGTGCACTGAATTTAATCGCTTGAGTTGGAATCGTTTTATTAAAAATAATCAATGCCGGCGAGAATGCCAAGGCCAAGGCTACCGGGATATTGGTCAGTAAGTTTAACAGGGCTCTGAACAGGGATTCTTTTCCAGATAGGTTGAGTGCCATCTCCTCAGTCAGAACTACAGGTAAATCAAAAGCAATCAGGATTTGTAGGTGTATGTAATGAAACAGAACACTTAAGCCAGCTGAGATGAGCCCAAGCACCAGCAAGCCGCTTATATTAGTCAATATGGGTTGCCACAATTGTGCAAAAGTTAAGGCCTGTTCTTGGGTCGCATGACGGCAACAATTCATCATATAGGCCGTAATCAAAGGTGAAATTATCACCGCCAATAC
>JBPOFV010000500.1:0-2298 GCA_051252335.1 Marinicella sp.
GCTATTAGATGATGATATCGAAAGTTTGTGTCTATATTTATGTGACGGAAAGCGATTTATTTGCAGCAACCTGGTTGTTAGCAAACACAGTATAGTTATCAAAAAATCTGAATTAACATTGATAATTCCAATTAACCAAATTATAGCTGTTGGGTTAAATGAAAAGAGAGAGTGAACGCAATAAAGTAATTTTAACAATTATTACCTTGTTGAAAAAACTAAAATTATATGTTTTAAGCTCTCCTGATAAAATTTTTTATCCACAAGTTTAAATGAAAATCATTATTACTTGATTTTGTTAGTTCATTACTATATTCATTTATTAACCTCTCTTTAGTATGCTAAAGTTGGGGGAGTGTGAATATTAAGTGTGAATGTAAAAATGAGTGTAGTGAATAGTAAATCATGTTTTATTGTGGGTGAGTATTCGGTTGACCCAAGTTTAAGAACCATTACATTTGAGAAAACAACAACTCAACTTCAACCTAAAGTAATGCTTACCTTATGTTATTTAGCAGCTAATCATAATCAAGTAATAAGCCGAGACATGCTTTTTGACCATGTTTGGGATGGGGCTTATGTAACTGAAGATGCTATTAACAGAGCAATTTCTCAACTAAGATCAGCTCTAGGAGATAGCACAAAAAATCCACGATATATAGAAACAGTCCCAAAAGAAGGGTATAGATTAATAGCTGAATTAAAAGAAAGTCCAAAAAGTTCTGAAAGCAGCCAACAAGTAAAATCAAAGGGTGGGGTTATATACACAACCATCGTAATAATTATTCTTGGTCTCATATATTGGGTAAACCAACCAAGTGTTGAAATCATGCCAAAAATTAATGGCTTAACGTGGCATGATGGTCTTGAAAACAAGCCTAGATTTTCATTTGACAATAAGACCATTATATATACACAAAGAGGAGTAATTGGAAAAGATGATGCAATTATCCTCGACCTTGAAAATTTAAACCGCCCTATCTCAAAAATAGAACATTTACATAGCAACAATTATATTTGGTCAAGTGATTCAGAAAGTATTTTTTCTGTGAATCGTGAGAATGAAAAATGCAATATCATAAAACACAACACCATTGAAAATACAATTCATAACATCACAACTTGTAACACAGTAGAAAATTATCCTTTTGATATGGATGCATCTCCAGATGGAAAACTCCTGGTTATAAGTGACCTTGATGAAACAACATCAGATGATGTAATTAATCGCAAAAAACTATTTCTTATCGATGTCATTTCAGGGGGGAAAAAATTGATCAGTAATTTGCCAAATGGACAAGGGCCAGATTATTTACCAAGATTCTCACCTGACAGCAAAAATATTGTTTTTGCGAGGTCTATCAAACCAGGTTCTCAAGAGTTAATGATATATAATATTGCCTCTCATGAAACAAATCAAATAACAAATGAGAATGCTACAATCACAGGTGTGGACTGGGTGGATATTAATAATTTAGCTTATGTAACTTCAAAAATGGGGAAAACATCCCTTTGGTTAATAGATCAAACTGGAATAAATAATCGCTGGGCAAATATAATGATTGATTACATGGGTTCAATTGATGTGTCTCCAAATGGAAAACAGCTGGTTTATCAAACTTTATATAGGCCATTAAATGTAGTTATTGGAGATCTGGATAAAAAAGAAAAATTGGAACCCAAATACCTTACTCAAATACAAGACAATATTACATTACCAGCCTGGTCATATGATAAAAAATATATAGCTTATGCCACCAATCAAACAGGAAGTTATGGAATATGGGTGGCAGATGAAAATATGAAAGGAGCTAAGGAATTATCAAATGATGCATATATGTATTCAGCACCTGAATGGTCACCTAATTCCTATCAATTGGTATATACCGCAGAAATCAATGGTAACAAAGACTTGTGCATCGTTGATATAGACCAAAAAAAATCGTGTGTAACAAAAGGACTTAGCGCTGGGTTTCCAACATGGGGTCTTGATGGAAAAAGTATTTATTTTACTTTACGGAATACAGAAACAGATTCAACTCAGACTCACAGGATAAATAAAATTAATTTAGAAAATAATCAGGTGAGTGAACTACCTCAAATTAAAGGAGTTGTATTTAAAGAGTCAATTAATGAAACGGGAATTGGGTATTATGTTGACATCAAAAACAACCATATCAATAAAGTTGATATGTTAAGTTGGCAAATTGAAACATTGATTGATGATTTACGCAGTGGAGGCTATTATAAATCTTGGGATGTGGTAAAAACTGGAATTTATTATATAAACAAGAATAA
>JBPOFV010000501.1:0-2281 GCA_051252335.1 Marinicella sp.
GCCCAGCAGCTACATGAACAACAACTGCTGCAGTTACAGGCAGAAAACCAGGAATATGAAACTGATAATGAACATCAACAACGTGAATTGATGAGATTGAATAAACTTTCAGTGAAACTGGCAGAACAATATAAATACAGCCAACAACAGGCGCAATTGGCAGAACAGAGCCAGTCAGACCTCAAACAAGCAGAACAACAATTAACTGAGTTAAAGTCTGAAGTGGCTCACCAAGCCAAACGGTTTAAGGAACAGTCAGAATTTATTCAAAAATCACAACAAACGCTGTCAGACCATTTCAGCACTTTAGGGCAAAAAATTCTTGAAGAAAAAACGGCCAAATTCACTGACCGCAACAAGGAACAAATGAATCTGGTGATTAACCCTTTACAAAAACAGCTACAAGAATTTCAGTTGTTAATCAATCGCAATGCCACTGAAGGTTTGGCCCAACAGAAATCGATGAAATCTGAAATTGAAAGGATTTATCAGTTGAATCAGGAGTTGAGCAAGAAGGCTGAAGATTTAACCAATGCATTGACCTCGGAAAGTAAGACCCAAGGCAATTGGGGCGAATTGATTCTACATCGATTATTAGAAGTGGCCGGCTTAGAAAAAGGGCGTGAATTTGAAACAGAAATCAGTTTTACCAATGAAGATAACAAACGATTCAGGCCGGATGTATTGATTCACTTGCCTCAACATAAAACCATGATAGTGGATGCCAAAGTTTCACTCACTGCATTTGAACGTTATGTCAATGCAGAGTCAGACAGTGATCGACAGAAACAATTGAAACAGCATGTACAATCCATGCAAACTCACATCAAAGCTTTATCAGACAAAGCGTACCAAAATATTGAACAATTAGATTCTTTGGATTTTGTCTTGATGTTTGTGCCCGTAGAATCTGCCTTTTTAGAGGCCATCAATGCACAGCCCAATTTATTGGAAGAAGCCTACAAGAAAAATGTGTTGATCTTATCAGCCAGCAACTTATTGGCAACCTTGCGTACGGTGATGTTGTTGTGGCAAAACGAAAATCAAAATAAGAATGCACAAGTCATAGCTGATAAAGCCGGTAAAATGTATGACAAATTCGTTGGCTTTGTGGAAAACCTGAATGACATAAAGTTTCGTTTAGATCAAGCGGATAAAGCATGGTATGACGCAGAAAAAAAACTCAAAACCGGACGCGGCAACCTCATCACCCAAGCAGATAATTTAAAACAACTGGGTGCTCGAAACAGCAAACAATTGCCACCAGAGTAGTATATAAATCAAGTACTGGGATCAAGTCACCACTGGGTTGTCGTCATCATTTTGTGATCCTTTGTGAGGCACTGGTGCTTTGTTCTGGCTTTGTCGTTGGTAACCCCAGATTTGAATAAATGAATACTTGAAACGCTCTAGCATGGCATAGAGTGCAGGGATCAAGATCAATGTAATGACCGTAGCAAATAATATACCAAAAGCCAGTGAAACAGCCATTGGAATAATTACTTTGGCTTGCAGAGATTGTTCAAACATGATCGGTAACAAACCAAAAAAAGTGGTTAGAGAAGTCAATAAGATGGCCCGGAAACGTTTGCTGCCTGCATGTTTAACCGCGGTGATGATGTCCACGCCTTGGCTGCGTTCTTTATTGATATAATCCACCATCACCAGAGAGTCGTTGACGACCACCCCAGTTAATGCAATCACACCGAAGATTGACATCATGCTGAAGGTCATACCCAACAATAAATGTCCAACGATGGCACCAGTGATCCCAAACGGAATGACTAACATGATGATCAGTGGCTGTAGGTATGATTTTAAAGGAATGGCCAGCAAGACATAGATCAATATAATGGCTGATAACATACCGATGGCTAGGTTGTAGATTAAATTGGTCATTTCTTTACTGGTTCCATCCAAGTCAAAAGTCACTTCTGGGAATTCTGGCACAATGGGTTGACCTGATTTGGGCATCAATTCACCCACAATAGTCTGTGGATCAGCCATTGATTTATCGACCATGGCAGACAATCGAGCTGCACGCTTGCGATTGACCCGTTCAATTGAGTTGGCTGCTTTGGCTAATTTAATTTCCGCCACTGTATTCAAAGGCATTTCATCGCCTTGAGCCGTTCTGATGCGCAGGTCATCAAGCGATTTCAATGATTCTCGAGTGGCGCGGTCATAGCGCAACATGACTTTAACTTCGTCATTACCACGTTGTAACCTTTGAATTTCTTCACCATAGTAAGACTGCCTGATTTGCCGCCCTATGTCAGAT
>JBPOFV010000502.1:0-2268 GCA_051252335.1 Marinicella sp.
AATAACCTATATGCTGTAGTGGATGCTACAAATGAGTTAGCAGTGTTTACGGACTTTTTATCTAACACAACAGATAAACCATTGTAATCGCCCCATTCTTGGCCATCATTTAAGTTACTGGAGGTCTGGGTTGAGTATCGAGTTTCAGTATCCCAACTGGCGCAATCATTAACTGAACGGTTGTAATAAAAATCAACCCCTGAACGATTGCTCGAATGTCTGGTGTCATAATAAGCAATATGAACCACACCATTTTCATCTACTTTGATCCATGGGTGAAAACGATCGATGGGATTTCCAGATGACAATGAACCTGAAGAACTGTGTGGGTCTGGACAAATAGACCAGCTGGAACCACCATTGGTGGATTTAGCCACTTTTATCACTGCACGGTTGTTATTAGCTGAACCGGTGCCATTACCTGCACTGTCATCCGCTTCGTCGGTCCATGCCACATAGATATCATCATTGTCTTTGCTGACATCCGCTGAGGTATAAATAAATACCTCACGAGTTTCCATGGCTGGAACTGGAAAATCAAAATCACCGTTCAGGTTTGAAACCAAAGAACTGGATGAAAATGAAGCACCGCCATTGGTTGATTTAATTACCCTCACACCAGAACCATCAGTTGATGGATAGAAGTAATAAATATTACCCGCTGCATCAGTGGTGATATCGCTGCCTATGCCACGAGGCTCAGAATTGAATGAAATGGGGTTAGAAAAACTAACTCCCATATCGGTTGAACGCGCAAACTGCATGACATTGCCATCGTGCCAAGTCATATAAACATTGTCTTTATATGGCGAGGAATTTGATCGGTCTACATGGATAAACTCTTTGTCACTACCACTGCTGGTGATAACTTTCATTGATTCCCAAGTTACGCCTTGATCCAATGAACGAGACCAACGTACCCCAATGTTAGGGCCACTTAGATCACCTTGATAGACAATAGAACCATCAGATGACCAATCGATTGTTGGGTCACAGCATGAACCTGAATTGGTTTGTGATTTTGTCCAAGTTTCACCGGCGTCTGATGAATAATACATGGCTTGACCACCATTTTGATTAGAACCGGCCACACAATTATTTCCATTGGTTGGGTTACATTCAATGGTGACTTCATTACCAGATACACCAGTTGCCAGTGCTGTTTCGCTGCTGACGCTGACAGCATTGATATTGATTGGCATTTCAGCTATTTGTTCAGGTATACCTGGGATGTTCTTAGTTTGGTTCTCAGTAATGATTCCTTTCATATAATGCAAACCTAAACCTTCAACTTTCCATTCACCATCTTTTAATACACCACCATATTTCATCAAAAACTCTTGATGTGCTGAGCGCGGATAGTATTTACCTAAATTTGGATTGTTCTTGCGCATTTCAATCTTAAAGAACAAAGGTACATTCTTCAAAACCTGATCGTCAGCTGGCAAAAGTGTTAAGTCTTTGGCTTGAATGTTATAGTTACGGTCGTCCCACATGCCTTGTTTCATAAGGCTTTTGTAGTCCACTTTTTGATCTACTCCATACTCTTGCTTGATTTCTGCTTGTGAAATCATCGGCAACAGCACAGCAGCAGCTATGATGCTTTTTATCTTCATTACTTCCTCTTTTGTTTTAGTTATTTATAATTATTATTTTGTTTCTTAAACATCCTGACGGAAATTTAAGCCCAATGAGTTTAAGGTAAATCACGCTATAACACAAATATCAGGATAAACTCAGAAAATATCATGCCACGCACAGTGAGATTCGTTTGTGAATGAAGTCACACAATGATACTTAGTAATGCATCAATATATATTTTCAACAAGGTAATAAAAAAGAGCCGAATTGCTCGGCTCTGATTTTCTTCTTAAAGGCCTGCTTGGCCTGTTGTCTTTTGGCTTTATTGGTTTTGTCATGGGCGCCACCTTTGCGCATGATGGCCGCTCTTGCAGCCCAATTACGCCGATTACTATTTGGCATAGTGTTCTCCTTTACATGGTTAATAAATGCCATTGTGGAATGGCCTGTTTTTTTAATTTATTCAGCTTTTTAGCCGCCATGCGGTCACTTTGAATAAATTCAGGTGCCTCATCGATCAGTTTAAAGCCAAACTTTTTAGGTAGTTTGGTGTACAAGGATCGAGGCGGCAATCTGTTGCTGATTGATTTCAACTTAGCTCCAGTATCATGGTCATACATAAAAATCCGATCAGTACCTAAATTGTCATGTATGAATTCAATCGTTGCGCACAATATGGCTTCGTCC
>JBPOFV010000503.1:0-2262 GCA_051252335.1 Marinicella sp.
GAATATCATAGAATTTAACCCTCTTAGTAATACCACAAATTAATGCATATGGAATTAATTTTAAGTCTTGAGCAACTGCTTCAACCGGTAAATTTGGTCCCCAAATAGTGACTTCATTACCTGTCATATTGTCTTTAAACTGCGAAAGATCAACGGCAATCATGTCCATAGAAACGCGCCCCAATACTTGTACCAATTTATCTTCAATCCATACCTTGCTACTGAATTCTGACCAAGGATAACCATCTGCATAGCCGATACCCACAATTCCTATTCGCATATCTTGGCTGGCAATACAATGCCCGCCATATCCGATCTGTGAACCAGCAGCAATGAATTTTGAAGCGATGATTTTTGCGGTCAAGTGCATGGCAGGTTTTAGATCATATTTGGCTGCCCAGTTTGGGTGATTCAGTGGTGAAACTCCGAATAAACCAAGCCCTACTCTGGCCCATTCGGTGTTCTCTGATAATTGATTCAGTACAGCACCTGTATTGCTGAATGAATATTCAAGATCACAGGCTTTGATCATTTGATTTAATGCAATTTGAGCCTGAGTTTGCTTGCACAAAGGACTGTCTGATGAAGCAAAATGTGACATCACCCTGACTTGTCTTGTTGCAATATTTTCCTTAATCACCTTTAATTTAGGCAGAAATTCATCGACCGGAAAACCCAACCGATTCATACCTGTATCAATTTTCAACCAGACATCTATCACTGCTTGTTGCTTAACTTCATGCAGTAAGTCAAGTTGATAATCTTGGTGTACAACCACATCAAACTTTTGATCAATCGCAGTTTGCATCTCAAATGCATTAAATACACCTTCTAGTAAAATGATTTTTTTTGTCGAGTTAAGGCGTCTAAGTTCAATGCCTTCTTCCATAGTTGCCACGGCAAAGGCGTCACAAGCAGACAAGGTAGGAACGACCCGTTCTAAGCCATGCCCATACGCATCAGCTTTAACCACAGCGATGATCTTGCCTGGGTGTAACTGTTTAAAAACGTTGAGGTTGTGGCTGATGTGTTTGGTGTTGATGTAGGCTTTGGTGCCACGTTCTCGTTGCATAATCAATGAAAGTCTGAATCTGGCTCTTGTAACATGATGTCATTTTCATAATTATCAAAGCGAGTAAATTGGCCACGAAAGGTTAAGTCAATTTTACCGATGGAACCATTACGGTGTTTACCAAGGATAATTTCTGCTTTACCCTTATCTTGTGAATCTGGGTTATAAACTTCATCACGATAAATAAATATAATTAAATCAGCATCTTGCTCAATGGCTCCTGATTCTCGTAAATCTGACATCACTGGTCGTTTATTAGGCCTTTGCTCCAGTGCACGATTCAATTGTGAAAGTGCAATCACAGGCACATCAAGCTCTTTTGCCATGGCTTTTAAATTACGAGATATCTCTGAAATTTCATTGGCTCTGTTTTCAACCTTTCCTTTGATTTGCATCAACTGTAAATAATCTATCACGATTAAATCCAAGCCATGGCGGTTTTTTAGCCTTCGACAACGTGACATGATTTCATTCGGGCTTAAAGCGGGTTGATCATCGATAAACAGCTTGGCTTGACTCAGTAAGGCACTGCTTTGACCCAATTTAGGCCAATCATTGTCTTTCAAGTTGCCTCGTTTCAAATCACCTTGGTTGATTTGTGAAAGGGAAGAAAACATCCGCATAACCAGTTGATGTGCCGCCATCTCCATGCTGAATATAGCTACAGAAGAGCCTGTTATCGCTGCACGTTCGGCGATGTTCATTGCAAATGACGTTTTACCCATGGCTGGTCGACCGGCTACAATCACCAAGTCAGAACGTTGTAATCCAGCTGTCTTTTTATCTAAATCTACCCACCCATAAGGCAACCCTGTGATGTCTCCATCACTTTCTGCCAGAGCTTCTAAGTTCTCAATGGCTTCCTTAAGAACATCTTTAATTTCATGAAAACCAGATTGTGATTTCATGGTCTGTTCACGAATCTGATAAACCAATTTTTCAGCTTCCTCGATCAAATCATCTGCTGTTTGTGCTTCTGGGTTAAAGGCTTTCTCAGCCAGTTCATTACCAATTTGAATCAACTGTCTCAATACCGACTTTTCTCGAACAATTTTGGCATAGGCTTCTACATTTGAAGCACCTGGTGTATTGGCTGCCAAATCAGCCAAATAATCCAAACCACCCGATTGTGCAGACAAGCCATGTGCTTCCAGCCAATCGCTGACAGTAACCACATCACATGCTTGTTG
>JBPOFV010000504.1:0-2262 GCA_051252335.1 Marinicella sp.
ATCTGTGACAGGCAGATTACAGGAATAATCTTACACGACCAATTGGGGCTTGCCACAATAAATCTAGTTTTAAAAATGCTTTCCTTTGAATTTTAATTGAAAAGAACCTGGTTTTTTTAATGCCCATTTATTCCGGGCATAATTAACTTTTTCCAGATTGGTTGTTTAAACTTTCTTCCCTCCTATCACCAGTCTCTTATTAACCTCTTAAACCGCAGATCAAACACTTACTTTTGCATCCATAAATCCTGATCATCGATTTGGTTCTTGAGGAGCTGACTTCGGACTGATTTGTTATTCACCTCAAGTAATATCAAAGAAAGGAAATCATCACTGTTTCATCATTGAATCCTCAGGAATCTAACTGAGCTTATTTTAATAATTATTTTCATGCCATTAAGTATTAATAGCCACAGGCAACTGACCTAATACTTGACACCAATCACTACCATTTTAAAACTTGGTAATAAGAGGAATAACCACATGAAACTAGTTTTATTAATCGCCTCATTATTGCTTGCAGATGTGAGCAAAGCGGCGATATTTCAAGTTAACTTAACTGACACTGACAACATAGATGTTGCCCCTGGTAATGGCGTTTGCAAAATACCGGGCATAGATTTTTGCACCCTCAGAGCGGCGGTTATGGAAGCCAACGCACTACCAGGTAATGACATCATCGTATTACCAGGTGCTGCACTGATTGAGTTAACTATAGAGGATGCTGGTGATAATTCAGCGGCTTCAGGTGATCTTGACATCACTGACAATTTAACCCTTGGTAGTTTTATTGAACCCATTGAAGATTTTCCAACTGTATCAGCACTAGGTATCAATGATCGGATTTTTGATGTCGGCTTCGGCGCCGGTAACATCACCTTCGTCAACTTTAAAATCATCAACGGCAATGCCAGCGCCAATTCTCAAAATGGCGGCGCTATCCGAATCAATGCCTTCAACGAGGTTGAAGTTCTTTCAGTTTGGTTTCAAGACAATGTGGCTGATTCTGGCGGTGCAATTTATGTCAATGGTGCCAGTGAACTGTCGGTCATTGACAGCGTCTTCAGAGCCAATGCGGTGACCGAAACCGGTGCCGCCATCAGCGCCCTGGGCGAAACCACCATCATTCAGAGTACTTTTTTTGAGCACGTGAATTTAAATGGAGTTCAAGCAGAAACTTTATACATCACCCATGCACCTAAGGTAGGTGCTGGACTGATGATGGTTGATAATTCCACCCTGTTCAATAACAACGGTTCGGCCATTTACTCCAATGGTGGCCGGATAGTTGTGAATAATTCAACCCTGGTCGACAATGGTCGATTTGGCCTGCTTGCAACACCTGGCCCCTTTGCGACCAGAGCATTGATTCGAAACACCGTTTTTAATAACAATGCGCTGTCGGATTGTTCGGTTACAGCAGATGTGACCGTTGATGATGTCAATCACTACAACATGTCTTCAAATATCTCATGTTTAAATGGTGGCAGTACCAATTTGATAGGCAATCCAGATTTATCACTTGTGCGAATCGATGCCAATGATTGGCATCGTTATTTCAGACCAAATTTCTACAGTCCGCTGGTGGATTCTGCAAGCCCAGCCAGCCCTGGGATATCAGATTCATGTGAAGTTGAAGATCAACTGGGATTAACCAGAGCCACTGAAGGTGGTGATCGTTGTGACCGTGGCGCCATTGAATTATCATCTGACATCATTTTCTTTGATGGCTTAGAAACACCTGAGTAAACACAGAAGTTCGAACACATTGATTGTTTATTTCGGATTGTGTGGGAGGATTAAGGTGTTAATTGGCTGCACAATCAACCTGGCTAATCACGCTTCTTAATTGTTACTAAAAGATGTCCCCATCACTTGTAAAAATTCTTCCGAATTGCGCAATCGTAACTCGACAGAATGATTCGTACTGTCGGTTGAGAACTGAACCAAAATCACATCTCGAAACTTCGACTCTTTGCGCTTTACATCCGTAATTTCTGTCAATTTAACCTGGTGCTCTAAATCAAATATTTCAGGCAAAAACATCAGTGTGAATGGAAACAATGGGCGAATGAGCAACTCTGTTTTTGTGACAGTAACGACCAAACAATTTCGTGCCCCACCTACCGATGTCACCCAATTTTTCAAGGATCGTCCTGAAGCAGTTTGTTCACTAAATATAATGTGTGTTTTTGGGGGCGTGGGTATTGATTTTTTATACATGGGGGGGGTGGGCTTTTGGAGGGGTGGTGCTGGGGGCGG
>JBPOFV010000505.1:0-2261 GCA_051252335.1 Marinicella sp.
TAATTGTGTTTGAATGATTGGCTGTGTTTACTGTTTGTTCAAATTGATAGCCTTTTCCTCGAACCGTACGAATAGCTGATCCAGCATCATTTTCTCCATCCAGAATTTTGCGCAACTCATAGATAATGCGAGTTATTACATATTCTGTGACAGTCCTTCCTTGCCAAATCTCATCCAATAATTCTTGTTTAGAAACCACTCTATGGCGGTTCTGAACCAACAGCACCAAAGTATTAAAAACTTGTGGTTCAAGATCTATATTTTGATTATTTTTAATTAATCTGACTGCTTCCACATCCAGTTTAAAATCACCAAATTCAAACACTTTGACTCATTTTTCTAGAAAAATAAGAGCATACACTATATTCGATTAATTAGCAGCAACCTACCACCGACAATATATAAACAGATGGCATAAATTAACAAAACTTCACATAGATTTTTAACCATTCAAAAGTATTGTTGGTAATGAGTTAATTTAATTATATTTATTCTGTAGAACAATCCACTGAGGGTCTGCTATATTAATGCCACTTCATTGTGGGTTTAAATATGCTTATTCGTTTACTGGCTGTTGTCTTTTTATTGGTTTCATTAGGAGCAAAATCATCTACCGACTTCAGTGAATTAGAGTCGTTATTCAAAGCATGGCGTACGTTCGAAGCTGCTCCTATACATGATTTGGCCCCTGATTACCGCCAAGCTACTTTTACTGTACGTCGCCCGCAATGGCAGAAATTCAAGGATCAATTGTTAGCGCTTGATAAATCCAATTGGACAACAGCACAACAGATAGATTGGTATGTGGTATTGGCAGAACTCAATGGTTATGACTTCAATGAACGGATTTTAAAACCATGGGCCAGAGACCCAGCTTTTTACAAACAAGTTTGGACCTATCAAAGCGACGTACCAGCGCATGAAGGACCCACACCTCATTATGTCACTGAGTTATGGACATATTCATTTCCACTCACTACGGACGAACAAACCAGACTTAACAGTGACTTAGCTCGCATTAAACCATTACAAAAACAAGCCAGAGAGAACTTGACTGGCAATGCCAAAGAGCTTTGGGTGGCAGGTATTCGTGACTTGCAATCACAGCACCAAACCCTCAAGGACATATCGCCACAAATAATGGCTACAAATAATACTGAGTTGATCAACACCCACCTACAAGCCACAGAATCAACCGCTCAATTTGTACAATGGTTACAAGTACAGAGCGCTTCGAAAACCGGACCATCAGGACTGGGGATTGAACAATACACCTGGTATCAACAGCACGTCCATTTACTGCCATTAAGCTGGCAAGATGAGGTGCGTTTATTACAACGCGAATTGGATCGTTCTTGGTCTTCGTTAAAATTAGAGGAACATCGGAATCAGCACTTACCCGAGTTAATTTCAGCTCAAAACGCAGAAGAATATGATGCTTTAGCCAATCGTTCAGCTGAGTATTTCCTGCAATTTTTAGATGAAAAAAACATTGTTACGGTGGCCGATTACTTTAAGCCAGCCTTGTATAATAGACTCGGTAGCTTTGTGCCTGAAGCCAACCGTCATTTCTTTTACATTGGCTCACACTTAGACCCAACACCCCTGTATTCACATTTTTACCATTGGTTTGAACTGGCCATCATGGAATTCAATCCAAACCCAAGGACCATCAGAACCCATGCGCTTTTATACAACATTTTCGACAGCCGCAATGAAGGCACAGCCACCGCCGTTGAAGAAATATTCATGCATGCTGGGCTATATGATCACAATCCCAGATCCAGAGAAATTGTCTGGATTATGCTGGCTCAACGAGCTGCACGTGGACTGGGTTCTTTGTACGCTCATGCCAATCAAATGACCATGGAAAAGGCCGGTGAAATCCACATGAATTACACCCCCAGGGGTTGGATGAAAACCGAACCTGATTTACTGATATTTGAACAACACCTATACTTAAGGCAACCAGGCTATGGCACCAGTTACGTGACTGGTAAATATTTATTAGAAAGAGCCATGGCTATGAAAGCCAAACAGGATGAAGAACAAGGAAAAGAATTTAAATTAAGAGCATTCTTTGACCAACTCAATGCCATCGGCGCCATACCCATCTCATTAGGCACTTGGGAAATGACCGGTATCAAACCTGAGTTCTTAAATGAAGTAGAGGTGGTTGCTAGGGGAGAATAGGATTTAATTTGTTAATGATTGCTCATAAAATTAAATGGCAGTCCACTTTATTCATAAGAACTCACGTC
>JBPOFV010000506.1:0-2256 GCA_051252335.1 Marinicella sp.
GCATTGGGCTTTGCCTTTCAGTGGTATCAGTCTGTCATTAATGGTGTTGTTCACTTGTTATTTCACTGTAGAATGGATGGGTTGTAGAACAACTTCGATTTGTTGGCAAGTTGGAATTCAGTGGGTGATGATGACTTTGGCTTTTGAATTCCTGTTTGGTCATTATGTGAGACATAAACCTTGGTCTGAAATTTTTCAGGTTTTCAATTTTATCGAAGGAAATTTATTTAGCTTGGTGCTGCTGATTTGTTTGATTGGACCTAGGATGATATACCAAATGAAAAAAACTGCTCAATATGAATGACATGATCAGCTAATAGGAAAAATATGAATACATACATCTTACTATTTCGGGGTATCAACGTCGGTGGTCATAATATCCTGCCCATGAAGGCATTGGCCGCTATGTTGGAGAATTGCGGATATGCGGATGTTAAAACCTACATTCAAAGCGGCAATGTGGTTTTAAAAAGTACCGATAAGCCCACTGCTGAAATTAGTGAACTGATAGAAACTGAATATGGGTTTAAGCCACAGCTGATGGTGTTAAGTATATCCCAATTCAAAGCGGCCATTAACAACAACCCATTCAGTTCAGATCAGGGTAAAACAATACATTTTTTCTTTTTAACTGGTAAACCAAGCCCTGATATTGAGAAAATGGATGGTTTGGTTGCTCCATCAGAGGCTTATTACATCAAAGATCAAGTTTTTTATCTGCATGCGCCTGACGGCATTGGTCGATCTAAACTGGCTGCCAAAGTTGAAGCTTGTTTAGGTGTGGCAGGCACAGGCCGAAACCTGAATACCATACATAAATTATTGAAGATGATTGAACCTCAATAAGTTAAATGATGGTGGTGTCAATTTTCATTTAGTTTGTTGACATATGTCTTGGCTCTAAACCAAATCAATTGATTGGTATAATCGATATACATATCTAGATCATGCATAAATGGAGATCCAAGTATGACTGATATGTCCTTACTCCAAGAGCTCAAAGTGTCTAAGATTGGGATATCTGCCAAGCTGATATCAAGACCAGACACACGTCTGGAATTAAAGTCGAGGCTCATATTTTCAGCTTTCAGTGAAGGGTGTTCGGTGTTATCAAGCCCTTTGATTGATTTGCCTTTAACCACTTTCAGTTGGTGATCATGGAGTGCCTCAATTTCTTTGGCGACAGAATTTTTCATGATAATTCGGGCAGCACCGGTATCGAATAATGCATTGACAGTCAGTTCATTAACGGTTAACTCAATGAACATAAAACCGTAAAAAGAGTCAAAAGCTGTTTGTTGCCATTCAGCGGTCGGATTAAAGGCAACATCAGACTGGGCTATGAACTGTAACTGCTGTGCACTTTGTAAAAACAACAGGTTATGTTGGCCAAAAATGTCAAACCCTAAAATACCATGAATTTCGAGGCCAAAATCTGGCCAATCTGGGCTGAGTTGTCCGACCATCATCACATCAGTGAAATCCTGGTGGCCGATGGATAATGAATTAATTTGATGGTACTGACTGGTCATCAAGCCTCCAGCACCTTCTACTGACAGTTGTTTACCAGCAACTTGAGGCAACTTCAGTTGTGCTATAACATCATTTCGCAGGAATGAGACAGAAGCAGCTGTATCGACAATAAGGCGATAAGGGCCTGACTGGTTTATATTAACTTCGATGTAAAAATGACCAGCATCACTTTGATGTAATGCTGTTTTGAAATTTAATTGTGGATTGGCTACGGCAGAAATAAATGTGAATAAAATCCAGAGAAGCATCAATATTTTATTCACAATGACAGCTCCTCATCCAATGCTTTCAATGCTATCTGAGAAGTGACCTTAATCGGTAATGTGGGTTTGTTTCTTTGCATCATGTTTTCCCCAATGATTGTTTGTTCAGCAGTCAATTCCAACAGCTTTCCTTGGTCAAGATTAAAAGTCCAAACTGCTTGTCTAGACAGTTGCCCCTCACCGACAAAAGGTCTGGCACTGTTGGCATCAACCAAAGTGGCTTTACCATGAGTCTTAACCGTGACTATTTGTTGTCCATTGATGAGTTCAATTCCCTGAATTTGGTGCGTTTCATATAAATCACCCTGCGCCCAAGACCAGCCCACTAAAGTTGTTATGGGTTGTTGACTTTGCCATGTGGTGTTTTTATCAACCTTCTCTTGGGCCAACACTGGAAATGTTGTTGTCAATAAAGAACCTATCTTCGGGTGTTGGATAAAACTTTTTCCCATGTCTAATA
>JBPOFV010000507.1:0-2253 GCA_051252335.1 Marinicella sp.
GTGTTAGCATTTTAAAAAATCTCCATGCTAACTTTTTCAATTGACTCAATCGAGAAGGGAAAGTCCCAATGATCACATTCGAGCCTGTATTCAAATATTGCTGTAATAAGGTATCGACTTCATTGGGCAAATGTTGTCCGTCAGCATCCATCGTAATGACTTGCTCATAACCCATTTTTTCTGCATAACGGATGCCTGTCTGAGTGGCACCCCACGCACCCAACTGAATGGGTAAAGTGAAACACTTAATTCCAAATCCAGTCACAATTTTTTCAGTCTCATCCACACTGGAATCGTCGATAATAACAATGTCATGCTCAACATTTTGCTGTAACTTAGGTAACAATTCCATGAGATTTTCTGCTTCATTAAAAGCAGGAATCACAATTAGTGTCTTCATGACTCAAATATTGAATTAAAATAAAGCCAACGTTATATATCAAGTGTGCCCTGTAGTGGTGATTTTTTTCAACTTTTTAGTCTTTACATACCAGTTAAACCTATGTCCAGCTCCATTAAAATAATACACGACTTGTTTCAAATAAAAGGAGGAGGAGAACGATTGATCCAAATCTTGTGTGAAGGTACTGATGCAGATCTATTAACTGGCCACATCGGCGCTGAAACATTTAAATTGGATCACCTAAAAGGGCGGGTTGAAAACTTGTCTGCCCTAAGTAAAATTCATGGCATCAAAACATGGCGCTTAGCCCAAGCTTTTAAAAAATATAAGCCAATAACAACCCATTACCAACAGGTCATCTATAGCGGTGTTGCAAGTCCATTGGCCATAGAGCACTTCCCAGAAGCCAAAAACATCTTCTATTGTCACACTCCCCCCAGGTTTGTTTATGACAAAAGAGCTCATTATGCCAATGAATTGAACTTACTGAAGAAGCTGGCCTTTAAGTTATTAGTCAATTGGTTTCAACCTCAGTATGAGGCAGCTGTTGACAAAATGGATGTGGTTTTAACCAACTCAAACTTTGTTAGAAAACGCATTCACTCCTCTTTAGGCATTGATGCCCAAGTTGTTTACCCTCCCTGCGATACCCAACATTTTAAATGGCAACAGAACGGCGATTATTTCCTTTCACTGGCTCGACATGATGAGTTAAAAAGGATTGATCAAATAATCAATGCTTTTAAACAAATGCCAAGCAAAAAATTAGTCATTGCATCAGGTGGCCAAATGACTCAAGAACTGAGAACCATGGCAGTGGGTCATGACAACATCAGCTTTACAGGCTGGTTGAGTGAGCACGAGTTATTACAATTAATGGGCAACTGTTTGGCCACCATTTATATACCCATTGATGAAGATTTTGGCATGTCTCCAGTTGAATCAATGTCCGCAGGAAAACCAGTTTTGTGTTCCGATCATGGTGGATTACTTGAATCAGTCATTGACCAAGAAACAGGGTTCTACATAGACAATCAAAACATTGAATCAAGCTTAATCGAAGCAGTCAATATGATTAACCCAAACAAAATTCAGTCAATGAGATCGGCATGTGAGGCACGGGCCCAATTATTTGACCGCAAAATATTTCTTAAAAAAATCAAAGAATATCTATAAAACTGCGACCCTTTGACTCTAAACTCAGTCTTATATAGTACTGAATGCAAAGAAAACAGATTTTGAGCTATTTTAACCAAACCATAGATGACATAACCAAACAACAAGTGGTTAAGGGCAAACAACGTGCTTGTCGCCAAGTTTATGATGCCTTCTCATCTCCCGTTTATAACTTAGCATACCGCATGTTACAGAATCCAGATGATGCACAGGATGTGATGCAAAACAGCTTTTTAACTGCTTTCCAAAAGACCTCACAATGGTCTGGTAAAGTCGCATTTGGATTTTGGTTACGTCGGATAGTGGTTAATCAATGCTTAGACCAAATAAAAAAAAACCATCAGCATTTAACCATCGAATCACAAGAACATGCGTTACAAAATCGAAACATTGAATACGACTACCAGCATGATTTAAATTTATTGTTAGCAAAGCTTCCGCCCTTATCTCGCTCGGTACTCTGGTTGTATGAAGTTGAAGGATTAACCCATGCTGAAATTGCCAGCATGTATCAAATGTCTACCAGTTTTTCAAAATCCCAATTAGCAAGAAGCAAACAATTGCTATCAAGGTGGCTCCAAAACCAGGAGGAACACAATGAACAAAGTTTATGAAGAAAAAATAATCAAATTATTAAACGAGCAGCCTCAAATGCTGCCCCCTCAGGATGGATT
>JBPOFV010000508.1:0-2243 GCA_051252335.1 Marinicella sp.
AGGTGATGTGGTGGATGCAGACGCCATTCGGGCTGGTATCAAGGGTGTCTTCTCAACCGGTTATTTTCATGACGTGAAAATGCTTAAAGAAGATGATGTACTGATCATTAAAGTAAGCGAGAGACCTGCCATTGCTACCATCAGAATAGATGGCAATAAAAGTATTAAAACAGAAGAGCTCATGCAAGGCTTGAACAGCATTGGCCTCTCAGAAGGTGAAGTGTTTGATAAACTGAATTTAGATCGAGTCAAAAACGAGTTGGTTCAACAGTTCTTTTCACGCGGTAAATACAATGTTGAAATTGACACCAATGTTAAAGAGTTAGACCGAAACAGGGTATTGATTAACATCAACATTGATGAGGGTAAATCTGCCAAGATTAAACACATTAAAATTGTCGGTAACACAGTATTTACAGACGAAGAATTGATAGAAGCATTTGAGTCAGACACCACCAATTGGTTGTCATGGTATTCTCAAGATGATCAGTATTCTAAGGAAAAATTAAATGGTGATTTAGAGAAGCTTAAATCTTACTATCTAGATCGTGGTTATGTGAATGCTGAAGTTGAGTCGGTTCAAGTGACCATAAGCAATGATAAGAAAGACATTTATATCACTGCCAATATTCAAGAAGGCGAACAATTTAAGTTTGGTAAACAAGATTTGACCGGGAATTTAATCTTTGATAAAAACATCATGGAACAATACCTGATTACTTCTGAAGGTCAAATATTTTCACAAAATAAAATTGAATTAACCAACACCACATTAAAAGCTGTTTTATCTAATCGTGGTTATGCCTTTGCAGAAATTCAGCCAGTGACTGAAGTCAACGAAGAAGAAAAAACTGTTGATGTAACCTTCTTTGTGTTGCCTGGTAAGAAAGTGTATGTGCGCAGAATTAATTTCATAGGAAATACCAAGACCAAAGATGAGGTCTTACGACGTGAAATGCGACAATTCGAAGGGGCATGGTTTTCACAAGCGTTGATAGATCGTTCAAAACTTAGGTTGCAACAAAAGCCTTATTTTGAAGAAGTTGACATTGAAACGGCTCAAGTGCCGGGGACAGAAGATCAAATTGATGTGAATGTGACTGTGAAAGAAAGGAACTCAGGCCAATTTACATTCGGTTTAGGTTACTCACAAGTCAGCGGATTAAATTTTTCAACCAGCGTATCATTACAAAATTTACTGGGCACAGGTAATACGTTGTCGGTGGCAGTTAACACTTCTGATTTCTACAAAAGATTGAACTTATTGTATGAAAATCCATATTTTACCGATGATGGTATATCATTGGGATACAGCATGAATTTCACCAACATTGATCAAGGTGATGCCAACATTGCACAATACAATTCAACCAATGGTAGCCTGGGTGTTCAAGCCAGTTTTCCCATCACAGAATTTGATCGAATCTATACCAATTTAGCCTATGAAAGAATTTCATTAAGAGCAAACGAGGGCCTCACTGCAGATGCCATTGTTGATGACTTGTTGGCACTGGGTGGTTATGCCTACTCATGTCAATCTATCATCAGGCCAGAAGATGAATCGACACTGCCTTCACAAACAGGACAATGTTATGCTGATGGTTTGATTCCACCTGGCACAGGTGAAGAAGGAGATATCATCAATATACCCTTCCAGTATAGACGAGCATTTACTTTATACAAAGCTGAAGCACGTTGGGCCAGAGACAGTCGTAATCGGTATTTCAATCCTACACGAGGCGCGTTTCATTCAATTGGTTTAGAAGCTTCATTGCCAAGTAGTACGGCTGAGTTTTACAAAATCAATGTCAAAGAAAATATCTTATTCCCTCTGACCGATAAATTAACCCTCTCATTGCGTGGCGAAATTGGTTATGGAGATGGCTATGGCGACACCGCTGGTTTACCGTTCTTTGAAAACTTTTTTGCCGGTGGTGTGAGCTCTGTAAGAGGTTATGATGACAACACCCTAGGTCCCAAATCTTTGGTTGGTGGAACACTGCCATCTGAAGAAGGTGTGCCAACCACTTCTCGATCTGGTGACCCAATCGGTGGTGCATTTAAAGTGGTAGGATCCGCTGAAATTGTGTTTCCTACACCATTTGCCAAGGATTCAAGTAATGCTGCTAGGTTGGCATGGTTTTTTGATGTAGGAAATGTCTTTGATGATTTTGATTCATTTGAAGCCAGAGAACTCAGAATGGCCACCGGTGTTGCGCTTAAATGGCAAGCACCAGTAGGAC
>JBPOFV010000509.1:0-2240 GCA_051252335.1 Marinicella sp.
GAATATAGTACTTGTCTGCCTTTGAGATAAAGTTCGTAGGCTTCAATGTTTTGCGTAGGTGCTTTGGTTAATTGATTCTTTTCAGTATCTGTTAATTCACCTTTGATAGATGAAACAATATGAGTGGTTATTTCAGATTGAATATCAAACAAGTTATCAATATCCATTTTGCGGTCATAAGTTTCTGCCCATGTGTGTTGTTCAGCACCACTGACATCAATTAATTGTGCATTGATACGAATCCGTTTTCCAGCTCTTTGAACACCACCTTCTAGTATTTTGGTAACGCCTAACTCAGCGGCAATATCTGGTATGGTTTTTTCCGTGTCTCTGTATTGCATCACCGAGGTTCTCGAGATCACTTTGATGTCTTTTATCTTGGCAAGTTGTGTCAACAAGTCATCATGAATGCCATCGGTGAAATACAGGTCGTCATCGTTGTTACTGCGATTAGCGAAAGGCAATACAGCGATGGAGTTGTTGTTTGGTTGTAGATTTTTTGCTTCGTCCAACTGGATTCCCGCCTTCGCGGGAATGACGGCTTGTTTATTTGGTTGATCATTAACTTTCACAATTTCATAATTCTCGCGCCCAACTCCGTCATTCCCACGCTCAACCTCGTCATTACCGCGCAGGCGGGAATCTATTGGCGGATTCATTTGCTGCCATACAAACATGCCAAGCACCGCCACCGCAGCAACAATGGTCACATAATTGAGTTTTTTACTGGTTTCTGAAGTTACTGAGTCTTCACGATGAATGTCTTTCTCACGCTTGATGCCCTCAGGCGTTAATTCAAACACCCACGCAAAAAACATGGCAATCGGAAAACCAATCAACAACAAGCTCACCACCATGGTGTCGAACCATGCTGGCATATTCAATGCATTTTCTAAGGTCGAGGAAACTTGAGCCAATAACCAGGCGATAACCAAGTAGGCGATGGCCACGCGGAAGACATTTCTTCTTTTCAGTTCTTTAATGAAACTCATTTTTTGTTTTCTTTTTCATAGTCTTGATAGGCATCAATGGCTTTTTCCTGCCTCAGAATTTTGCTCATTGGGTCAATTATCACAATATCTTTGAGTGTAACTGCTAATTCTTCTGCTTTAGTCATTGCTAAAGTGCTCACAACACCATTGATAGATACTTCGAGTGGCATTGGAAATGCTGAATCATTGGGTGCTTTCCAATTGAGCATCAATTTTGATTGCGCTCTTGTTTGTTCAAGTATGGGTAATTCGGCTTGAAAAAGGTATACATCAAAAAACCATTGAAAATCTTTGCCAGTGGTTTTGTTGACTAATTCTATGAATTCATTGGTGTCACTGAGTCTGGGCTTAAACATGCCAGGCTTGGGGTCCTTCATGCCATAAACCAATTCACGCGTGGCAGTAAAGAAAGCATCATCGCCAATAAGCTGTCTTAATGTATGTAAGACCAAAGCACCTTTTTGATATAAGTCCTGACCAGGACCTTTTGCATCGTTGTACACTTGATCATCATTCAATACCTTGTTAGAAACCAATGGAAATTTATTGACTATTCCTTTGCGTAAATCGTGCAAATAGCTTTGATAAGGTCTTTCGCCAGCCAAGTATTGTGCATATAAGGGCTGCATATAAGTTCCAAAGCCTTCATGTAACCACAGGTGATCAAGGTTGTTATTGGTTAATTGATTAGCAAACCATTCATGGGCAAACTCATGCTGTAAAATTGTGTCAAATCCGTAGCCGCTTTTTTTAAAACCATTTCCATAACCATTAATCGTTTGGTGCTCCATACCCATATGAGGTGTATCTACGATACCCACCTTGTCATTTGCAAATGGGTACGGGCCAATCATTTGCTCAAAAAAAGCTAACATTCTGGGTATTTCAGAAAAAAGCTGTTGGGTTTTGTCATCTTTACGAGGTACATAGTAATAGACCAAATCCAATGTGTTACCAAAGTTACTTTGATAAGTGCTTTTGAGTAATTCGTAAGGTCCAATATTCACACTGATGGCATAATTATTGATGGAATTTTCGGTGCGCCAATGAAAGGTTTTGCGGTCGTTTGATTCTGTCACACTTTGCAAACGCCCGTTAGATGCAGCTACTAAATGTTTATCTACAGTGAAATAAATATCTGCTGCCTCTGGTTCAACGAGTGGGTTATCGATACAGGGCCAAAATAAATCACAGCCTCCACCTTGAACTGCCGTGGCAATCCAATCTTGCCCATCATCAGTGTTAGAC
>JBPOFV010000510.1:0-2238 GCA_051252335.1 Marinicella sp.
GGTAGTTGTTCGGCTTGTTGTAAATTTTCAGCCAGCTTTATGCCACAAACATAACCGCTGCGTTGGTAGTCCTTCCAGCCTGAACCAATGATGTATCCTCTGACAATGGCTTCACAAGGAAGCGCACGTAATTTCTTAACCACCACAGCCCTTTGCTGGAGGTCAGCATCTGCATCTGGTATGACATCTGTCACTGGTATTTGGGTGAGGTGATTCTTTATAATGGGGGCCATCTTAGCAAACCAATAGTTTGATATTTGAGTCAAAAGGGCACCTTTATGAGGAATGACATCAGGTAAAACCACATCAAACGCACTGAGCCGATCACTGGCGACCATCAGCAAGTGTTTATCATCTACTTGATAAACATCTCTGACTTTGCCTTGATGCAGCCGTGGTAAATTAATTTGGGTTGATTGTTTGTCCATGCTTTGAGAGGTTAATACAAAGCGTGTATTTTAGCTAGGGACAACAAACGAAGCAAATGTTATTAGTCCAGCGGTATAATACGCCCATTTTTGGCTAAAAATCATTACAGTATTATGTAGCCATAAACTGATTGAATTAATTAATTGAATTAAGTCTGTTCACTGTTTAAGCACTGGAAGATTTAAATGGGCGGTTTGATGCCGTCGGGTATAGAGTATGGGAATTATCATAGGTGGTATATTAGGTTTTAAGTTTGGCAGTTACCCAGGGATGGTGTTTGGTGCATGGATTGGGCATTGGTTAGAACGGCAAATAACTGGCAACACAACTGTAAATCATCAAAAACAAACCCAAGAAAGTTTTTTTAATGCATTGTTTTTAACCATGGGTCGATTGGCCAAAGTTGATGGCAAGGTCTCTCCTTCAGAAATAGAGCGAACAGAAGGCATTATCCGTCACATGAAGCTGAATCCTGCCATGAGACAACGTGCCATAGACCTGTTTAATCAAGGAAAACAAAACGGTTATGATATTGAATCAGCATTGATAAAATTTGGCCAATTTGCCAGAAAATCGTTGTCGTTAAAGCAAATATTTTTGGAAATGTTGATTGATGTTGCTGAAGCCGATGGCATGATTTCACGTGCAGAACAAGCACTGATTGAACGCACCTGTCAGTTAATTGGATACCCAGTTCAGCTGTTGTATGCGATGATGAAGATGCGTGGTTTTACGGCTGCTGGTGGCTCTTATCAAAATCAGAGTGGTAGACGCAGCAGGGGACAAAGACAACAAAGCCGTAGACCAGTTAATAGCCAAGCACCCTTTAACCCTTATCAAGTCTTAGGGGTTGAACAATCAGATAATAAGGCGACCATCAGAAAAGCCTATAAACGATTGATGAGTCAACATCATCCGGATAAGTTGGTTTCTAAAGGGTTACCACCGGAGATGATGAAAGTGGCTGAAGAAAAAGCCAAGCAAGTTCAGTTGGCATGGGAAAAAGTAAAGGATTTAAAGGGGTGGTGATGTTGACATTCTGGACGGTCAATGACAAACTTTAATTTTCCAAATATTGGCAACTGATCTATGTCTGATTTCATCATTGCACCTTCCATTTTATCTGCTGATTTTGCTCGATTAGGAGAAGACACCCAAGCGGTGTTGGATGCTGGAGCTGACTGGGTTCATTTTGATGTGATGGATAATCATTACGTTCCTAATTTAACCATTGGTCCATTGGTATTAGAAGCCTTACGAAAATATGGCGTGACTGCGCCAATTGATGTCCATTTGATGGTTAAGCCTGTGGATCGCGTCATTGGAGATTTTGCTCAAGCTGGTGCCAGTATGATCACTTTTCACCCTGAAGCTTCGGAGCACATTGATCGTTCATTGGCTTTGATCAAAGAAGGTGGATGTCAGGCGGGTTTGGTCTTGAATCCAGCCACTCCGGTTCATGTTTTGGAGCATGTGATGGATAAATTAGACATGATACTGCTGATGAGCGTTAACCCCGGTTTTGGTGGCCAGTCGTTTATTCCGAACACCTTGGATAAATTAAAAACAGTCCGAAAAATGATTGAAAACTCTGGCAGAAAGATCAGGTTAGAAGTGGATGGTGGGGTTAAAGTTGACAACATTGGTCAAATAGCAAAAGCGGGTGCTGATACATTTGTTGCAGGTTCTGCCATATTTAATTCTGAGGATTATGCCAACACCATCACAAATATGCGGAAAATGATTCAGCATGAATTCAGCGAAGTGCGTTAAAATAGTGATATGAAAGCAATCATAGCCATTTTATTA
>JBPOFV010000511.1:0-2232 GCA_051252335.1 Marinicella sp.
AGACTTTTCTACCTTTGATGCTTAAATAACGAAACCTACCAGGCTTATAATTCACATATTTGTGATGTTTTCGGTGAACTCGACGGAATAGAATTTCTTCGCTTGGATTATCTTGATTTTGCTCTATGGTTGCATAAAGCTTGTATTTATAGCCTATAGCGGCATGAACTTGTGCTGACTCTGTTTTAAGATCTCGGCCAAATACAGCCTTAAACTGCTTGGCTTTTGCTTTGAATTTATAGTTATGTCCACATTGTAAACCCACACACAAATGGGCCAATTCATGCCTGATGGTGGCAGTCAATAACCTAACAGCTGTAGTCCCTATGAACGCCTGATTGATGTAGACAACACCATCAATATCAGCCATTCCATATTTAGTTTTATGCTTGGTAACTGCTAATTTTTGTGGTTTCACTGACCAATCATTGAACGCATGTAATGCGGAAACTTCTTGAAGAATTTGATCATATGTACGTTCTATATAAGGCCAATCAATCATCATTTATTCTCATACAAAAAAACCTGAAAGCTGGTATCTATAGAGCTTTCAGGTCTTGAGTTGTTACTTACTGGTCAAAACAAGTAACCGAATGTGGGTAAGTATATATTCTTATAGTTTGTCAGATTCTGATGATAAGTACTCTGCCACACCATCAGGAGAGGCATTCATACCCTTGTCACCATCTTTCCAACCAGCTGGGCATACTTCACCATGCTCTTCATGGAAGATTAATGCATCAACCATACGCAACATTTCATCAACATTTCGACCCAAAGGTAAATCATTGATCACTTGGTGACGAACAACATTGTCTTTATCAATGAGGAAAGATCCGCGAAATGCCACTGCACCATCAGGAGTTTCAACATCATATTTCTTACATGCTTTGTGAGTAACATCAGCAAACATGGTGTATTTTACTGGGCCAATACCACCTTGGTTTATTGGGGTATTGCGCCATGCATTGTGGGTAAATTGCGAATCAATAGAAACAGCAACAACTTCAACACCTCTTCGTGTGAATTCATCCATGCGGTGATCAAATGCAATCAACTCTGACGGGCAAACAAATTTAAAATCTAAAGGATAGAAAAATACAACTTTAATTTTCCCTTCAGTGACTTTTTTAAAATTGTAATCATCTACAATCTCACCTGTTCCCAATACAGCTGCACCTTTTAAATTAGGTGCTTTTCTTCCAACGAGTACGCCCATTGATGGTTCTCCAATTTATTAAATAAAAACATACATTTTAATCGATTATGCAACAAACCGATATCATGAAATTTAGATTGTTGTTTTCGATTTTTTAAATAACCGTTTCAATTTATGAGTCCAACTTGGTTTGTGAGTTTTAAGCTGTTCGACTTGTTCAAAGTCTATAGAATGATCTGCATCCAACTGATAATCAACAGCAGCGGCAGCTATGATCTCATCATCACCTAATTTGTTTAATTTCAACCGAGTCATGATATGGGTTAATCGTTTTTTACCCCAGATACTTAAATCATCCAACCAGCAATAGATACATGGCAGCAACACCAGGCTGATGATGGTAGAAAAGGTCAAACCTCCAATAATGGCCCGTGCCATAGGAAAATAACTGGGTCCATTACCACCACCTACCGCTGAAACACTCACACTCAAAGGCAACAGGCCGACCACAGTTGTTGAAACCGTCATTAATACAGGGCGAATCCTGTCGAGTCCACCTTGTATCACAGCCTGATAACGATTCATGCCTTCTGCACGTAGATTATTGATGTGATCAATCAACACAATGCCGTTGTTCACAACCACTCCGATTAATATCATGGCCCCTATACCTGCCATGACATTGAACGTTGTGCCGGTGATGGCGAAAAACAAAAAAATACCAAGTATCGAAAATAAAATGGTGTTATAGACACAGATCGGAAACAACAATGACTCGAACATAGCCGCCATCACCATAAATATGACCAACAAAGCAATCACGAAAGGCATGACTAAATCAGTCAGTGATATATTGGCACCATTGCCTTCTAAATTAAAGGTCCATGAATAACCAGTTGGCACTTTGTAATTGGCCATTACAGCACTTATCGCATCTCTGACTTCTTTGACATTACTGTCATCTTCTACATCCAGGTCAATTTGCACAGAGTTTAAGCGGCCAAGGCGAAACAAACGTTGTGGTGAACTGGTGGATTTAATATCAGCGACATTATTTAATGGTATGGATACAC
>JBPOFV010000512.1:0-2216 GCA_051252335.1 Marinicella sp.
TCTCATTTTTATGAAAGGACTCTTTATGAACTTAAAAAATTCAATACTGATGCTGTTAGTTGTGTTTATCTCAGCTTGTGCGCCCAAATACAATTACCTTAATAATAATTCAGCCGAATCCTCTTATGATCATATTTTGGTTGTTTTCGATTATTTACATTTTGTCGATGATGTGGGTAAATTAATGGACTACCCAGCAGACATCAATCAAACTTACAGTAATCATCTTAAAAAAACCATTCAATCAATTCTGCGAAAAAAAGAACATTCTGGTCAAATAGACTTTGTTTTGACCAGCAGTGGTTTGGGATTGAATCCTGAGATTGGATTCGAACATTATCATGAAGGACAATTAAAAGACGCTCTGATTTATCCACCATTTTATCTGAGTTCTGCTTTTCCTATTGAAATACAAGATCAATTGATCCAATCATTTGCAGATGCTCAAAACATTGCTTTTACGCCAGTATCAACGAAAAATGAGGCTTATTTCAATGAACTGTTTATGTCGCCCATTGATTTGAGCTTGCCTGAGGGATGGCCCACTGCTGAAATTGATCCAAACTCATCCGTGGCAGTGTTGCATGTCAGAGCCGTTTTCCCCAGGGTATCATTCATGAAAGCCATGGGAGTAAGCTTGCTGTCGGCCGGTGTCAGTGCAGGCATTTCTGGTGGTGCATATGTAAGTGTAGCAACACCAACAGGGATGCCCTATTCAACGGCTTTATTGTATGACAATAACACTGGGATTGTGGTTTGGAAAAATCAAATGAATGGTGACCTGAGTCGTTTGGGTGAACAATCTAAAAAGCGATTTTTTAAACAATTTCCCTTATTGAAATAAACGGGCTTTATACTTGAATCTTTAGTTTGCTGCCGACTTTACTGGTCATGATTCGATCATGTATTCACTTACTTAATTTTTTTTCTGAAAAAGGCGATCAGAATTCCTGCAGCTAATAAGGGTAAAATAACAGATAACTCAAGGCTAAGTCCTAATTTAATGCCAATACGGACAAGAGCCATTACACCAAATGCAAACGCCAATATCATGCGAGTTAAATGCCTTTTGATCAGTAATTGACGACTTGGTTGAGGGTTTTTTATGTATTTCCAATCTTCAACTACCAGAAACATGAACATCAAAAACATCAGTAATGGTCCAAGAAATACTTCATAGTTTCCAACAGAAATTGACCTGATGATTAACATCAGTGGAAAGAAACTGAGTAACAACAGCAACACAGTGAGAATGATTTGCGGTGCCTGCTTGGAGCTTGTGGTTCGTTTGATGGTTAATAAAGCAGAAAACAGTAATATCAATGTAGTTACAGACATTAATATAGCCAAAGGTAAAAATGAATGAATCATAAAGACCAAGCTGGTAATCGATGAGATGGCCATACCAATGACAAAAACGCGCCCTGCTAGACGGTGGTTTTTTGCTCCTTTTTGAACGCTGAGGGCTATCAATCCTCCTATTAAAGCCAAGCTTCCTACAATGGTGTGAATATAACTGTTAAATAAAAAAATCATATCAGACATGAATAGCAGTCTCCGTAGTTAATCATCGAATCAGAGGAAAAACACAGTTAGCATACCATACCTATTTATTCCTTTGAATTATAAGCTTCAAACAGAATCAAACATTTAGACAGAAGCAGATTATTCGTGTTATCTTAGTCGCGTAGGATGGGCTCTGCCCATCACAATACTTTCTAACAGTGCCAAAGTTTTATAATTTAGCAGCATTGTTTTTTGAAAACTAAAAATAAGTTGCTGTTCAAGACTTTGATGTCAAATCATCAAAATAATGGGCGGAGCCCATCCTACGATACTATTCTCCACTCAAGATGATATAAATCAGAAGGTCATTCTGAGCGAGGCGCAGGCGAGTCGAAGAACCTCATGCAGAATAACGTAATATTTAAAAAAACCACCCATCCAGCATGATGAGATCCTTCAATTCCGCTTCGCTACATTCAGGATGACATTTGGGAATGTCACCTAATAACTCGGATCCAGCGCCATAAATTCAGTATATCAGCCATTGCAGCGGCCACATAGGTGAGGGCGCAGGCTTTGAGGATTTGTTTAACTTTGGGTAATTGCTCTTCGTTGATATATCCTTCGGATAATATGGGCATGGCTTTGTTAAAACTGGCATCGTATTCTTCGGGTAATACCGCCATGTGCATCATCACTGAGACCAGCAT
>JBPOFV010000513.1:0-2213 GCA_051252335.1 Marinicella sp.
GACAGGTACTGACCCCATTATTTATCCCTTTATTTAAATGTATCCGTCAAATTATGGCGGGCTTAGCCCTTGTTAGTTTCACTAGGGTCATAGTTTTTTAGGGTGTAGGAACCAAATAAAAATTACAAACATTGCACTTAAAAATTTAATAATAGGATCAACCAAATCTTTTGATAAAATATTAAAAGTGAGTATAAATGGTATTATCCCCCCTATAAACATAATAAAAACACTTGTTTTGTAAAATATCTCACGTTTAGTTCTCAAGTACTTTTTTTCAAAATATTTAAGAAAAATAACTGTTAATATCATCCATGTGATTATAAACATTGAAACTGAATTAACATTAATCATCTATTTGATCCAATTGTGAATAAACAACTAAAGGGGCCAGAACTAAAGGAGTCAGTACCCTTTACTCAGTATTCCATGGCCTTCCACGCGTTGAATAACCAACTTTAACCTTTAGTTTATCTTCTATTTGTTTAATGAATTGGCTTCCTCCAAGTGGGGTTCCTGTCTGGGCACAATTCCTAATCGCATTTAATGTTTTTATATCTAAATGTTCGCTAAACAAATCTATATACTTGGCCCTTCTTTGTTTCTTTCCACCAGACAAGCCCAGATAACTTGCATGAGGCGTTATCAACCGGTCAGGCGAATCAAATGCGTTTATGCCATAACTAGACCACTTATAATCTTGTGGTGATTCTACCATCTTAGCTCGCACTGGATTCATTTCAATATACCTCATACAGGTAAGAACATAAAAATCACTGTCGACCAAAGAGCTTTTAAATCGACCTTCCCATAAAGTACCAGTTCGCCCATATTTGTGATTGATGTAAGTAACCAATCCGGGACAGGCACAACTTACAATCAATTCTTACACGCTCATCTGTGTTTTGCTACAGAAAATATCCAGGCACCACTTTCCTCCAAGGACAATAATTTACTTGAAATTTAAGCATATTTCTTATATCTTTACTTGTAAGTTTATTTCTTACAATTTACAGGTGAATTATATGACACGCACAATTACTGTAGATACAGGCCCAGAACTCAGAAAATTTATTGAAGGTTTGGTTGAATCTGGCAACTACAAAACCAACAGTGAAGTCATTCGAGAAGGCTTGAGACTGCTTAAGGAAAGGCATGCTAAATCCAAATTAGAAACACTCAGAAAGCTTATCGACGAAGGTGAGAACAGTGGCGAATCAATCAACTGGAATCTTGATCGATTCCTCAGTCAGAATGACACATGAGTCACAACATCAAGTTAAAGCCAAAGGCTTATGATGACCTGACCAACATTTACCAATACAGCCTCAAGGAGTTCGGACAAGCCAAAGCAACAGAGTACATTAGGTTACTGGATAAAACGTTTCACAAACTCGCTAATGACTGCAATCTCGGCACAGATTATAGTGAAATCAGACCCGAACTTCTCGCTTATCTTGCCATATCACATATAGTCTTTTTTAAACGTTCTAAACAAGATATTACTGTGCTTCGGATACTACATCAATCAATGGATTTTAAGCTTCACCTATAAACTCTCTAAAAGGCCAAATTCAAATAAATTGACAACCAATCAAGAACATACTATTTACCTATAAGAACAGGCCATTTCAGTGAATATAGAAGCCAATCCGGGACAGTCATCCCTTTCTCTTAAAACCAAGCGCAAATGGACGCTTGGCATCGCCTTAAAACCAGCATTAGAATAGCGTAACAAACCCACAAATACCAACAGCAGAACTTGTCTGCAACCGACAAGATCGGCTCAAAACCACCAAAACACTCTAAAATTCACAATCAACTCATTCCAGTTGAAAAACATACCTAATTAACATCTGAAACAAACAGTTTTAAGCAATGAAAACCCAAGAAATCTTCAACTGTCTATCCTTAATCGATGACTGTCCCTGATTAGTTCTGATTAGTTCCTCAACTTTAAAAATGGATCTAATCACTATCTGTTTTTTTTCCGTTAAACCAGTGAATAACAAATAACGGCAAATAGGATAACAAAACAGATAAAAAGCCAAATATGATTAATTGCAACAAACTAATAGTTAAATACTCTTTAACGTCTGAACCAACCCAAAATGCTAAAGTTGATAATGTCAATAATACTAACTCAACATGTGTCATCAATAAAATTTCTTTATTCTTAGAAAAAAACATCACTCTAAAAGCCACTAATATGT
>JBPOFV010000514.1:0-2211 GCA_051252335.1 Marinicella sp.
GTCTGGTAACGGTGTAGGTATCATCACAGGCGAGCATATATATTTAACTGCAGGGAACCATACTGTGGAAATATGTCTCGTTGACCGCGTGGTTGGAGATGATGGCAGTGAAACCTTAACGCCTGAATCTTTGACTGGCTGTAACAGTTTTGAGGTGGAAGCGATTGACGGATTGGACATTGAAATGTCCTCCCAAGCAACCAGTGAAAGGGCTTTGTCCAATCAACTCATCAATGTGCAATTCAATGCGCTCAACAACCCACCATCAGCTGGTCCAGCCACCATCGCCACAGGAGTTGTGATGAATGTTGATTTACCTGAAGGACTGATACCTGGCTCAATTTCAGTCAGCGGCACAGGCTGCAGTCATTCTGGACTGCAAGTTACTTGCAATATAGGTTCCTTGAGCCCAGGTTTTTCTAGTGGTGCAAACATCACTGCTCAGGTCGATGCCAATGCCAGTATAGGTACTGAACTGACATTTATTGCACATGCCACACTGGATCAGGTTGATGTCAATCCCAACAACGAGATTGCCCATATTTTTCACGTTGTGCCACCGGCCGATTTCTATGTTGATGCAGTTGCAGATGGACTGTTGGATAAATCTGATATCAATCCAGGTGATGGCATTTGTGAATCGGAAGATGGTGTTTGTACACTGCGTGCTGCCATAGAAGAGGCCAATGGCGTGCCGGGACTACACGTGATTGCGCTGGGCAGTGGCGTGTTCACTCAGGATGAGGGGACAATTTTCATGGTTGCTGATGACCTTATTTTGCTTGGAAACGGAGCAGCTAATTCCATCATCGATGGCAGCAATGGCAGTACAGTATTGAGTACCACTTCTGAAAGCGTAACACTTCGTATTGAAGATTTGACCATTGCACGAGGTGGGATTCAAGCTTGGCCAGGAAACCTTGTTTTACGTCGTTCACGAATCACTGGTGGTGTGGCAGACAGTTTTGTTGGTGGTGCGATTCTTGCCAATAATCTGATCGACATTCGTGATACGTTGATTGATGGCAATCGTGCGGTCAGTGGCGGAGCAATCTGGGCTCACTCTTCAAGTTCTGGTGTCTTCGAAAATGTCACCATCACGGGCAATCAGGGTGGGGGCCTATACCTGGGTGGTACAAACTACACACTGAACCACGTTACTATCACTGGAAATTCTGGTGATACCGGAGGTGCCAGTGGTATCGGCGGAGGTGCTTTGACTGTAGGCAACTCAGTCACTGCTTCGATCAGTGGTTCTGTAGTGGCTGGAAATTACCAACCACCAGGTTTGCTCGATGTACCGTTTAACTGCGCGGTTGAAGGCACAGCCACATTGGTCTCAAATGGCCACAATATCTTCGGCGATCTTGCCGGATGTACTGTTGCAAGCTTGGGTAGCGACGCCCAAATTGCCGATAACAACATTAAGTTAGGGGCACTTAATTTCTCGGGCGATACCATTCCTTATTTAGAACCACGTCCTGACAGCCCTGCCATAGACGCCATGTCAGGTCCGGGCTGTCCAGCAACAGACTCAAGAGGCCTAATTCGTCCACAAGACGGTGATGGCAATGGTATGGCAACCTGCGATGTTGGTGCGGTAGAGTACCTACCACCGAGGTTAGAGGCATCACAAGCCAGTATAAACTTTGGTGAAATTCCTGTGGGCACCAACTCTTCTCCCAGCACCATTACGGTCACCAACACAGATGATCAAGACCTCACCATTCAGGCCATTACCTTAATTGGCCCAGATGGTGAAGCGTTTGAAATACCCATATTCGAGGATCAATGTACTGGCACAACCCTTTCATCAAGTGAACAATGCCAGTTCGAAATAGAGTTCAGTCCAATCCAAGAAGGACGTTTTCAGGCAGCAGCAAGGATAAGCGAAGATTCACAAGCTCCAGATGTAAAAATAGAACTGTCCGGGCATAGTGGGGTGATATTCTATGATGGTTTTGAAGGGTGATTAATTATGAATGAATTATTATGATTTGATTTTCAAGGGTAAATTGTATTAATTACCTATAATCCTTGAAATAATTGAATTGACTAAAGCATCATTTTTAATCATCTAGAGTCTATCAATACATTAACTTGGGCAGGTATTATTTTGAGGCAATTAGTAGGTTCTTTTGCTGAAATTGAACGGGCCATATTACGTGAATGGAAAATGAAAAGCCTTGAGTATGCGATAAAGCATTGTCG
>JBPOFV010000515.1:0-2205 GCA_051252335.1 Marinicella sp.
GACAATACCAACCCTGCACTTTGGCACAGTTTGAAAAAGTGTGTAAGGAGAATTTCATCATCAACAAGACTTTGGCTGAAACACTGAATATTAATCCAGGAACAATCACACAAAAGTCTAAAAATGTTGATGGTCTTTATAATATTTCATTCGCCCAAGCGTTTTTGTTGTACGCCAACATACACTTGAATGAAGCTGATTTTTTAGAACTAATTGACATAATGCGTGATGACGGCTTTAAGGTGGACTATGAGTAATCGAGTGTATTGCTTCAATATTGAATCACTGAATATGGCTCTTATGGAAAGTGGTATGGCTGATGAAGAAAAAGAGGTGGAAGTAAAGTTTTTAAATAAATCACATGACTTGTTTCATGACTACCCAGTATGTTCAATCCCAGAGGAAATAAATGAAACTCAAGACTCTTGATGTGCCTATTTCATTATGTTTATTAACCGAAGATTCGCTGTTAATAAAATCAAGAAACCATGTTGTATTTATAATATTGGTTTTATGTTTATATGTTGGATTGTTGTTTGAATTGTTTAATTCCTATAACGGTCTATATGTTTTAGGTTTGTTTGGAATGGCTTTTATAATCAGAAACCCGTTTTATACTGAAAAAAATTATACCCTTGGTATTGGTCCGGAACTAAACTATGGCTGGTCATTGCCTCTTGGGTTTTCAAGTCTCATTTGTGTTGATGGACATATTTTTATTCCTGAGTATAAAATGGCCCGCTTAATTAGCCATAATCTATCTGAATTTAAGGAGTTTGCCCGTGGGTAAAATAGTTTCAGTTTGTAACAATAAAGGCGGTGTCGGCAAGACTACCAGTAATATTCACCTTGCTGCAGCATTACGCGAACGTGGAATGAAAATTTTGTGTGTAGATTTAGAATACCCTGGCTACTTTTCAGATTTCTATCTTGATGATTTTAATCCGTTTTCAGCACATGATGATCGAATTATGAATTTGTTTTCTGAAAACACTACAGTTGAACCATTAGTGATTGATGACAAATTACACATACTGCCATCAGTGGATCTACTTAATGGTGTTGATTCAGCTTCATATGATAATGTTTATAATTTTCGAGAACAATTATTGGTATTAAGTGATCAGTATGATTATGTGGTCATAGACTCCCCTCCCCTTTTGAACATTAGACTAGATTGTATTCTTGCTGCAGCTGATTATATCTTTGTAGCCATTGAACCTGTAACCTACTCTATTGGTGGTTTAGTTTCATTTACCGATCGATATAAAAAAATTCGTAAACGTATCAACCCTGCCCTACCGGTACTGCCAATAATTTACTTTAATAAGTTCTCAGGGCTTTCAAAACACAAACACTCGCAAACTATGGATGAGTTTCCAAACTCATATCCCCCTGAGTTTATTCTCAAACCCTTCTTGCGCAATCGATCTAATGTGGCTGATGCTATCAGTGATAGAATACCCTTGTGGAAATATAAAGCTGCAAAAAAAGTCGTACGCGATGAATTTGCTGATGTGTTTTTTAACTTAGTTGATATTTTGGAATCAGAAAAATGGCAAACTACTTAAACGATTTAGCTCACTCAACAGAAGATTTTGATAATCATGAAGTTTTAACTGTTTCAATTGAGCTCATTGATACCGATAATCAAGTTCGTACTGATTTTAATGACATTGAGTCCTTTGCTACGTCAATTTTAGAATCTGGTCGAATATTCAACCCCCTAGTTGTTGTTAGAAAAGGTAGAAGATTCTTACTTAACCAGGGCGAAAGGCGCTTGCGCGCACTTCGCTTACTTGTTGAACAAGGCCATGAGAAATTTGCTCAAGTGCCAGTTTCTTTGGTTGCCTTTGATTCTGAAAAATCTGCTTTTTTGGCACAACTTGGTGAAAATCTTTCTCGTGATGATTTAACCTCATTAGAAATTGCACGATCAATTGAGTTTTATCGTGATAATTTAGATAACAAAACAGGTTGGAAATCTCGTTTCGCTAAAGCCAACGGTCGGGATGCTGCTTTTGTATCAAGGCATTTAAAAATTCTTAGCCTGCCTGATGAAATTCAAAACTTAGTTACTCAAGGGTTAGTTAATACACCAAGGCACCTTATACAACTAGCTGAATATACTAATTATCTTGACCTGGTAAAAAGATTAGAAAATCAAGAGCCATTCGCACAAGTAATAAAAGCAGGGAAATTAAA
>JBPOFV010000516.1:0-2193 GCA_051252335.1 Marinicella sp.
AAACCAGGGTTGCCATTTTAAAAGAAAAAGCAATTCAATTTGGCTTTTCATTAAGTGATGAAGTTGCTTTTTATATAGCCAAGCAATTAAACTCAAACATCAGAGAATTAGAAGGGGCGTTAAGCACATTAAAAGCCAATGCTTTTTTCACTGGAAAAACCATCGATTTGGATTACACCAAACAAATATTAAAAGAATTGTTTAAAGTAAATCACCAAATTGTTTCAGTAGAAAATATCCAAAAAACGACGGCACAATATTACAATGTAAAATTATCTGAGTTGTTAGGTAAGAGTAGAAAAAGAACCATTGTAAGACCCAGACAGCTGGCCATGTATTTAGCCAAAGATTTAACCAACAAAAGTTACCCTGAAATAGGTGAGCTATTTGGTGGTAGAGATCACACAACCGTGCTTCATGCCTATCGTAAAATTACTGATATATTGTCTGAAAATAATGATTTAGATGAAGACCGACAGAAAATTGTGAATAAGTTAACTGAATGATTGTTAACAAGTTGTGGATAAGTTGTGTAGAAAAATTTCTTTATTTTTTACACACAAGTTATCCACAGGAAATAAAACAACGTTTGAATAAAAATATATTTTAATATCAATAACTTACAAAGTTATCACTGTTTTTATTCAATACTATAATTACTATTTTTATATATAATACTATGTTATTTAATATCCAAAGAGAAAGTTTATTAGCACCGTTAAATCAAATATGCGGTGTCGTCGAAAAGAAAGGAACTTTACCTGTCCTCAGTAACATTTTATTGAAGTTAGATGGTGATACCTTGTTGTTAACAGCCAGTGATTTAGATGTTGAAATGAGATCTGAATGTACGGTTGATGCACAATCACAAGGTGAGGTTACAGTACCAGCGCATAAATTTTTGGATATTTGTAAAGCATTACCCGATGGATCTATCATTACTTTTTCATTTGATTCAGGTAAGTGCTTAATTACTTCAGGTGACAGTCGTTTCAGCTTAAGTACGTTATCGGCTCAAGAATTTCCTTTGATCGATGACATGGAATCTTATCAACCCATAACCATGGGTTCGGTTGATTTACAAAGAATGTTAAAACAAACTGTATTTTGTATGGCGGTTCAGGATGTACGCTATTTCTTGAATGGCTTGTTGTTTGAGGTTTTGAATAATAAATTAAGATGTGTTTCTGCAGATGGTCATCGTCTGGCATTGGCTGAATCAGATTATGTTAATGACAGTGGTTTAAATAAACAGGTCTTGATTCCACGAAAAGGTGTTTTGGAACTACAAAAAATGATTCGAGATTTAGATCAAGAAATCACCATTAATATTGGCCTTAATCATGTCAAAATTGACATAGACAATATCAGCATGACATCTAAACTGATTGATGGGAAGTTTCCTGATTATGAATCAGTCATACCGCTGAATATGGAAAATAATTTCATTGCAGACCGTGAAGAACTTAGAAATGCTTTACATCGTGTAGCTATATTATCCAATGAACAATACAAAGGGGTGAAGTTTAAAATCACACCCAACAAACTTGAGATCATTGGACATAACCCTGATCAAGAGCAGGCTGAAGATGTCATCAGTATTCAAACAGATATTCAAGATATTGAGACAGCGTTTAATGTTAATTATATTCTAGATGCCACTCAAGCAATTAACGAAAAGGAAATCCAATTCAGTTTTAAAGAAGCCCTATCAAGTTGTTTAATCAAGCATCCTGAACGATTGGATTGTCGGTTAGTGGTTATGCCATTACGAATTTAGTGTATTTAAATCAACTTAAGATCAATGGTTTTCGATGCTATGACAACATTGAAATCGAGTTCAATCAACGCATTAATGTCTTTCATGGAGACAATGGAGCTGGTAAAACTTCGATACTTGAAGCCATCTATTATTTATCTACAGGTAAATCTTTCAGATCTAAACGTGCAAAGAATTTAATTAATCAGGTCAATCATGAGTTAACTCTATTCTCAGCTTTTACATCTGATGAAGGGATTAAAGGCCAAGTGGGCGTTTCTTTAGATAAAGGGTTGAAAAAAAAGATTAAGCTCAATCAAAGGAATGTTTCAAATCAATCTGAAATCGCACACTTAATCCCAGTGGTATCCATTGATCCAGACTCTTATTTATTTTTAGATAAACCACCCCAGTTCCGCAGATCATTTCTAGAT
>JBPOFV010000517.1:0-2193 GCA_051252335.1 Marinicella sp.
CAACACCTGATTCTTGAGAAATTTGTGCCAATGCTTGATCAAAATCATTATCAGCTATACTTTGAGAACTGCCTGGCTGTCCCGCTTGTCCCGCTTGTCCTGGTTGTCCTGGTTGTCCTGGTTGTCCTGGTTGTCCTGGTTGTCCTGGTTGTCCTGCCTGTCCCGACTGCCCTGATTGCCCTGCATGAGAATCTTTTACTGCAGATCCTCTGGGCGGAGATAACAAATCAAAAATCGATTCTACCAATTGCTTAGTTCTGGGATCATATTGCCTTGACTGAGATTGGTATTCGCCGGCGTCAATACCGTTTTGTTGCCCACCTTGCGCATAATTTCCAGCTGCACCTTGTGGAGGCATACCGCCACCATGATGTTGTCCCTGAGCTCCACTTCTTTGTTGACCACCGCTCTGAGCTACATCTGATTCATCTGACGGCTGATCATCTGTTTGTTGAACTTGCTCTTCATTGCCATCTACATTATTTGGGGCATCTTGTTTACTGGGCGTATGAACTTCAGGTTGAATATTCGGCAAGATACCGGCATTGATAAAGACTTCATTGATCTCATGATAGGCTTGATTGATGTTTTTACTGAATTCTTTGGTCAAAAAATCAATGACCAATGTTTTAACTTGGACTGCGAATTCGGTAGATTTCATGGCGTGGCTGAGTAACCATACTATTGAAGCTGGAGAAAATGGCATGTTGGTTTTGTCAATTTGTTCATTGCCAAAAATCACATTCATGCGTTTTTCTAATGTATAGAGCTCAGCATGGCTCACAACTTCCAAAGTCGAATCAAGTTGGGTCAAAGATAAAGAAATGGATAACTCTTCATCCTCTACCAATGACAATGACATTTTGTTATCTGATTTATTCACTTCTGCTGAAATGAATTCAGGCATAGATTTGATTTTTGTGCGCATCACATTTGACAGCACTTTAGCGCCAGATTTTAATTGTCTGTAATTATTGAATAGTTCTTGTTCTTGTTGGTTAGAAGTGGCATTTTCAGCCAGTTTAAAGAGTTTTTTTAAACTCAGCCCCATGGCTTCTTTTAAATTGGTTTGTAAATGCCTATCAAAAATTACAATACATTCGCTTAATATTTTATTTTTATTCATAATCCCCATATTATCTATTTTTCAGAGGCTCATTCACCTCAAATATGTATGAATATTTATTTTGATGTTCTCAAAATCTCATAATCAAAGAGTATACCTACACCCTACAACATACACACTCACAACACCTTTAAATAAATTACAAGATTACACACGGCATTGCAAGGACTATCACAACCAGAAAAGAGATGCCGTTGTGATAGTCTGCATGTATTTAAAAAGAAATTTTATTTAAAGAATCCTTTTAGCAGGCCAGATCCTTGTTTTAAAACATCTGATAAATCGACATCACCATCACCGTCTCCATCCAATGCTTTTTCCAAAAAGCTCAAATTTGGCTGCTGCTTTTTAATGCTTTTTCTTTCTTGTTTAAGTAAATCCTGCAAACCTGAAACATCCAAATTATGCTCTCTTTTCGCTTTGCCCACTGCGCCTAATACCACGGGTGCTAAGTTAGCTAAGATTTTTGTGACATCAGCACCACCTAAGCCAGTTGCTTTACCAAGTTGGTTAGCTACATTATCCCGTCTGCCACCAAGCACATGGCCTAATATTTTTTCACCTGCAGATTGATTACTTGACTGTCCCAGCAGTGATCCCAAGCTACCTAATATACCACCATCATGGTCTTTATCTAAAGCTCTGGCCAATGACTCCGCACCACTTTGTGATTTTGAGTTTTTTTGTAATGCCGATAACAACATAGGAATAGCTGCCGCTATCGCTCTTTGAGTCATTTCACTGTTGCCACCCACTTGCTTACTCACTTGTTCAACGGCCTGTTGACCCATACTGTTTTTAATTAAATCGAATATTCCTGACATCATGTGTTCCTATAAAATAAATTAAGGTGTTAAAATAATCTAATGCGCTTCAATTCTCAAGGTTGAAAATGTCAACAATGATTAACTAAAACACCATAATAGCTAAAAACCATTAACTCAATAAAACCTTCTACAGAATTTGTCATCAATTTAACCAGTCTTGTATGTGCAGTTGATTGTGTCAATAAATGTCACCTTATTAAAAAAAAAGACGGCCAATGCCGTCTTTTCTCACTGTGGTTG
>JBPOFV010000518.1:0-2185 GCA_051252335.1 Marinicella sp.
TCCATCAGTTGACACCCTTTCTATGGGGATGAGTGGTGACTTGGAAGCTGCGATCGAATCAGAATCCACTTTGGTCAGAGTGGGGACTGATATTTTTGGTCCCAGATAGTCCAAAATAATAAGGACTCAATGATTGCTGAACTTAAAATACAGTCCAATTCATTTTCCACCAATCTAAGAACTCATCGAAATCAATTTGTTCATTGCGGTCTTTATCGATGGTGGCAAACCCTCTGATGGCGTTGTCGTTACTGGCTTCTGGTGCCAAAATTTTCAGTAACTGGGTAAATTCATCTATATCAATGAGGCCACTGCTGTCTTCGTCAAAGAAGTCAAAGTGATCTTTGATTTCTGCTATTTCTTCTGGGCTTAATTTTGGCATGGTAGTTTAAATTTGTTCAACTTTAATGGCGCTATTATATAGTGAATTCATTTTTTTGGCAGCAAATTAACAGCCAAAAGAAATAACAATTATAAGCATTGAAAAAATCCAGTTGGATAGGGTTTGACGCCTTGGTTGTTAAAAAGGATCGCCCATCATTTAACGGCTCACTAAGCTAAACTAGCCACTGATCTATGTGTTGAAATGTAAGTGAGGTATTAACCTGGCTGATTATTATGTTAAAATCGCGCCACTTTTTTTAGCGGAATCAATCATGGGGTTTAAATGTGGCATCGTTGGGCTTCCTAATGTAGGTAAATCTACATTGTTTAATGCACTGACAAAAGCTGAAATTGCAGCTGAAAATTATCCTTTTTGTACCATAGATCCAAACGTTGGCATTGTTGAAGTGCCAGATCCAAGGTTGGGACAATTGGCTGAAATTGTCAACCCACAAAAAACCATCCCCACAACAATGGAATTTGTTGATATTGCGGGATTGGTTGCAGGTGCCTCTAAAGGTGAAGGGCTAGGGAATCAGTTTTTGTCACACATCAGAGAAACCGATGCAATTGCTCATGTGGCACGTTGTTTTGAAGATGATGATGTGATTCATGTTGAAGGTAAAATCAATCCATTATCAGACATTGAAACCATCAACACTGAATTGGCATTGGCCGATTTAGAGTCGGCAGAAAAGTCACTGTTAAGAACCCAAAAGAAAACGCGATCTGGCGATAAAGATGCGGTTAAACGAGCGGCCATATTAGAAAAGATTGTCAATCATTTATCTGATGGGTTACCCCTGAGAACATTGGATTTAAATAAGGACGAGTGGGAAGCCGTGAAAGAATTCAGTTTTATTACCGCCAAGCCTATGATGTATATTGCCAATGTCGATGATCAGGGTTTTGAAAACAATCCATTGCTTGACGCCTTGAATCAGTTTGCGGCATCAGAAGGTGCCTTGGTGGTGCCTGTTTGTGCTGCCATAGAAGCTGAAATTGCCTTGTTAGACGAAGAGGATAAAGCAGAGTTCTTGTCTGAGATGGGCTTAGAAGAGGCTGGATTGAATCGAGTGATTCGTGCTGGGTACGAATTATTGGGGTTACAAACTTATTTCACCGCTGGCGTGAAAGAAGTCAGGGCGTGGACATTTGTTATGGGTGCAACAGCACCCCAAGCAGCTGGTGTGATTCATACGGATTTTGAGAAAGGCTTTATTCGAGCAGAAACCATGGCACTTGATGACTTCATACAATTCAAAGGAGAATCTGGTTGTAAGGAAGCAGGTAAACTGAGGTTAGAGGGTAAAGAATATATTGTTAAAGAAGGTGATGTGCTGCATTTTAGATTCAACGTGTAAATAGCAGATTCGTTGTCGTTTCTTTGGCTGAACAGTTCAGGTACTGTTCGCTTTAGATAGTTTATGGCTGATTAAATTACTCAACACAATCTTTGTTTTTTTCACTAAAATCGTAACAACAATGATGGCATTTATGAGTTTCGAATGGTCCTGATTTAGTTCTATATAAATATTTGGTCGAAAAAAAAGCCGCTTACTTGGAATGAGTCAGCGGCTTTTTTATGGGTGATTAACTGTGGATCAGATCATTCAAATCCAGTGGCAAAAATCACATCACTGTCAGCAACATCACCTGTGATTCGATACAGATTTCCGCCTTGGTGCGCAATGTAAACATGACCAGCTTCATCTTCACCAAAACTGGTTAAACTGAAATTAAAGCTCACTCCGCCAGTTGAAGCCCATTCATCTTCAGTCCAGTTTACGTTATCAACAGT
>JBPOFV010000519.1:0-2172 GCA_051252335.1 Marinicella sp.
CTTAAAGTCACTTCACGTACATCCGCATTTCAATTTAAAGGCAGTCAAAAAGGCATACCAGCAATTGCCAAAGAACTCAAGGTTCGGCATGTGGTAGAAGGGTCAGTTCGCAAATCTGGAGATACTATACGTATTACGGCTCAACTGATAAATGCCCAAGATGATAAACACCTCTGGTCAGAAACATATGATCGAGCGCTATCAACTGAAAACATATTTGCCATCCAAGATGAAATTTCCAATGCCATAGTTCAAGCTTTAAAAGAGGAATTGAACTTACAAAACACAGCAATGATTAAAGTAAATAAATCTACGGAGAATTTATCTGCTTATGAATTATATTTACAGGCAAGACCGTTGTTTTTATCTCGAAAAAAACTGGATATAGCCGATGAATTATTGATTCAAGCCATTGAATTAGACCCAGAATATGCAGACGCTTGGGCGATGCGTGCTGCGCTGACTTTTTTGAAAAATCAATATGGTTTTACTCAATTATCCATTGACGAAACAGACCAAAAAGGTATTGAGTACGCCAATAATGCTTTGAATCTAGACCCTAACTCAGTATTGGCTTTGGCAGTGAAAGCCAATATTTTATTTACTGCTAATGTTGCACTACGTGGCACCCATGACTATGCGGATATCCTGAGTGATTTTAATAAAGCCTTATCCATTGAGCCAAAAAATGCAACGACTTTGTTATGGGCTGGCACAGTTTACCAACACCTGGGTTTTGTTGAAGAGGCTTTGCAGCTTTTTAGACAATGCATTGAAAATGAACCACTTTATCGGCCCTGTGTTGGAAATTATATTTTTCAAAACGAATACCAAGGTAATTATGATTTAGCAGTCGCAACCTATTTAGAATACTTGAGTAAAGGTGTGATAACTCGATCTTTTTCACCTTCATTTTCTCTAGCAGCATTAAATCAGGAATTGGCCTTTATTTTAGGGGTGAATTCAGACGAATATTTCAAGGGTTGGTCGCGCAATGATGAAATTTACCAAGCCTATAAAAACCAAGAATCAGATCATTCTGAACTGATAGACGAGGCAGCCAATTGGGCCAAACACAACAATATAGATGAGAACTACTGGAGTACCATATTGGCTCCTATAGGTTATGAGCCAACACCAGAAATAATTGTTTATCCATTTTATACAATGTATAAAAACATCAATAGCGATCGAATTAAGAACTATCTCATAAGATCCAATGTTGTCACCTACTGGCGTCAACATGGTTTTCCACCACAATGTCGCCCAATTGGAGACGATGATTTTGAATGTGATTGAAGACAACAAATACTCTGTCATTGCGAGGGAGGGACGACCGCGGCAATCTCCTAAATCTGGCGTTGAGACAAACAAGATTGTCTTGTTTCTTTGCTCTTCTCAACGACAGTAAAACAATGATTAGGACTAAAAAAAATGCTTAGCTTCTTCCGAAAAATCCGCAAAAGCTTAATAAGCGAAGGCAAAACAACTCGCTACTTTAAGTATGCCATTGGTGAAATATTATTGGTTGTTATTGGTATTTTGATCGCTTTACAAATCAATAATTGGAATGAATCCAATAAAGCCCGTGTATATGAAATAAAAATGCTCAAAGAAATTCAATTTTCTTTGATGCAAGACATGGACTATATCAATGCGATTTCAACAAGAATCGGAACGGTTGATACTGAGAGTCAAGCTGTATTAACCATGTTTAAGAGAAATGAAGTTAATGAGGATGAGCTTATCAAAAGAATCAAAGACATGTATATTGGTTTTGTCATCCATTTTAACGATGGTGCATATGAAGCGCTCAAGTCGACAGGGATTGAACGAGTCACCAATGATAAGCTGAGGAGTGGAATAATTGATTTTTATGAATTCAAAATACCCAGAATGATGAAAATACTTGCAAACTCAGACAATGATTTACTTAAACAACAGCAACATGAATTGCTTTGGGAGTTATTTGATTTTAATGTCAGCGATTACAAATACCAAGAAGGTGAGTTGGTATTGGATATTCATAAATTTAAAAACGAAGACTATCAGGTTCAACAGTTGTTCGAATTTTTATATTTGACTGTGCATCAAGCTAAACAAGCCAAATTCAGATTGGGTTTCTTGATGGAGGATTTGCAAGAATTACTGCAATTATTAGAACATGAACTC
>JBPOFV010000520.1:0-2164 GCA_051252335.1 Marinicella sp.
GCTCAAACCCTTCTCTCCGACCTGCGAGAGATCCTCAGCCTGCCCCAGTTGAGCGACCTCCGCCAGCACCAGCGCTATTATGCCGACGGTCACAGCGACGAACATTATCATCAAGCCAGCGAGCATGCCTTAAACAATGGTATCATTATTGCAGACACCAAGTTTGAATTTGGCTTAGATGAAGATGACAACCTGGTTTTGATGGACGAAGTACTGACTCCAGATTCTTCAAGATTTTGGAACCAAACAAATTATCAAGTCGGAACCAGTCCTGAAAGTTATGACAAACAATTCATCCGTGACTATTTAGAAACTTTAGACTGGAATAAGAAAGCACCCGGTCCACATGTTCCAGATGAGTTAATCAACAAAACCGCTGAGAAATACCATGAAGCCTACCGCAGAATAACCGGTAAGAACTTTCATGAGGAGTAAAAGGCATGAGTAATGAGTCCATGAAGTATTTAATGACTGAATATCACAAGTCTCATATAAATCGCACCAATCAACTGATCCACTATGTCTGTGTGCCCTTGATCTTTTGGTCAATATCAGCCGCCTTATGGTCAGTTAAGCTGCCTTACGTACTCAATCTAGCCGTGGTTATCATATTTTTATTGATGCTGTATTATCTGATAAAAAGTTTTAAAGTATTCGCCACCATGTTGCTCTTTACCTTGTTTTGCCTGGGCATAAATTATTGGATGGAAATACAAGGCTGGCCATTATTGACCATGGCCATAGTTATTTTTGTGGCCGCTTGGATTGGCCAATTTGTCGGTCATCACATCGAAGGAAAACGCCCTTCTTTTTATAAGGATTTACAGTTTTTACTGATAGGGCCTGCGTGGGTGGTGTTTAAGTTTTTCAACATTAAGCTATAGTATCAGCCCACTTAAATGAAGTTCAGACTGTAACTATTAAGTTATGAACAGCCAAACATCAACTTTACATTCACTTAACAAACAATCCATATAATACCTGCATTGAATAAGAATCAATTCCTTGCACACATTAACGGCCCACTCAAATTGGCAAAACCATCGCCAAGCACAACACTGGATTAAACACAGCATAGTACCTGTGGCTGTGATTTGTCTGGTCTTGATGTTGCCTAAACCTTGGACCATGCCTTTGTTTCAAGCTTCTCAGGAGATAGAACTTGAATTGTTGGACCCCATTCTGCCAACCCCAGAACCACTGGTTAAACCAATCATTGAACAGCCAAAAATTGAACCCATAACCAAAACCATTGAGAAACTTCCAGTCCCTACTGAACAAATCATCAAACCAGTTGAACAAACTGTCGAGCAACCAACCCCAACTGTACCTCAAGAAGCTTCACCTCCACAGCCCAATACCAAGCCGATCACCCAGCCACAATTAAGTGCAGGAGATGTGCTACAAATGATTGAAAATCGAACTTCCATAGACATCACCCCTGAATTCCAAGCCAGAACGGGTCCGGCCAAAGATTTTTATATCCCTGAACAAGAGATTCATGATTGGTTGGCCGACATTCCTTTTTTGGATGAATCGGTGGACAAACCCAAATTACAAATGAAATTTTATGCCGAAGGTTTTACCGGCAGCATTGAAAAATTCTTTGACAAAATCACCATTAAAAAGACCTTCACCACTAAATATGGCACGAAAATTCACTGTGCCGTGATTGGCGTCATAGCGGCGTGCGGCTGGAAATGATTCACAGTTAAATGACTACTATACAACTGCTGAATCGCATTAAGACCATTTGAAAAAATACCAGTTTAACTGGTTTCTATTAAGCCAATAACTGCATCGGTTATTTCAATCGTTTTTGTTTCTGGTTTTGGGGACAATGAGTTTAAGTGATTAAAATAATACCTTTGTCAGTGGAGTTTTGAGCTTAAGTGACGTAGCCGTCCCAAAACGTACGGAGATTAAAACTTTATTCTCGTTTCCAAGCTCCAGCTTAGTAACGCGTAGGGATCCAAAAGCTGCCGACTATTGATAAGGATTGGCCATGCCATCAGGTTGATTTTTAAAGCGCCTATGGACCCATAAATATTGCTCGGGATGGTTGCGAATTTGTGCTTCAAATAGTTGGTTAATCGCTGTTGCAGCTTCCTGTTGGCTCATGGTTGCTAAGTTTGACAACATGGGTAATATTTCAATCTGCCAT
>JBPOFV010000521.1:0-2161 GCA_051252335.1 Marinicella sp.
TTTTAATCCCTACCAACTGACCTGCCTTAAAACATAAAGTCCGCACTAACAAGTGCACTTCTTGATCTGCAACGGCCAAAGCCCACATATGTTTCATTAAAACTATTTTCTGTAAAATTCCTAAGTAATTATTGATGACATTGGTTTGAGATTCAAGTGAAATTGAAAAGTCAGTTCGCATTTCTGCCGCTTCAAGGTATTGATCCACTTCTGATTTTGACATATTCAGCGTATTTGAGAGGTAAGTAGCCAAAGCTGTTTTTTCAGCATAAAGTTCTACGAAATCTGCTTTCACCATTTCTAACATCAGTTCGACAATGGCATGATTTAATTCGCGTTGTTCTGAATCATTCAGTTGCTTATCTTTGGGATTCAATTGCAACAAGGATTTAATTGAACTGAATAAATTCATGCTTGAAAGGTTGCCGAAGTTAATAAAATACTGATAATACACAATACTCTTGACTGCTGCAATTAACTTTATGCGACTAATTTCAATCTTTTTTGCCTTACTGCTGTTTTCTGCCTGCCAACAAAAAGCAGTAAAACCTGAAGTAACCACTGAGCCTGCACCTTTAAAAACTGCTGATTTAATTCAGGGTATTGAACAATGCCATGCTGATCCGGTTTGTTTGGTTGAATTGAATCAGTACTTCACTGACTTGTCAGAACAAAATAAAATTGAATCAGAATTAGACAGTCAGCCTCCAGAAGCATTAGATTCAAATGAAGATAATATTGCAGACAATACAGTATTGCCTCCAATAAACTTTAAATTACCTTTGTTGGAAAACACCAGAGTTCAAGCAGCATTAAACGAATGGCTCACATGGAAACGCCCTAAACTGATTGAAACTTGGCAAAATTATCAGTTTCTTAAAAATAAAATTTGGCCACCTTTTGCAGATAAAGACATACCTGAGGCATTGTTACTAGCAATCATCACACAGGAAAGTGGTGGTCGAGTTCATTCCATGTCATCTGCTGGAGCCAGTGGTTTGTTTCAATTCATGCCTGCAACGGCGCAAAGATTTGGTGTATCAGGCACTATTGGAGATTACGATGCCCGATTCCACCCGGAAACAGCCGCTAAAGGTGCAGCCAATTATATTGAAGAACAACACCAGCTCTATGGCGATGACTATGCCAAAATCTTGGCTGCCTACAATGCCGGTGAAAATCGCTTTAAAAGATTGAATAAAAAACATCAAAACAGGTCAATCTGGGACAGTCAGTTTTTTTATGAGTTACCATCTGAAACTCAAGATTATATTTCTATTGTTCTGTCTGCTATGCTGATTTATGAAAATCCCAAGGCCTTTAATGTCACTCTGGAAAGTATAGATGGCGCCACCACATTGATTCGAGCCAAAAACGCAACTTCACTGAGTGAACTGGCTGTTTGTTTTGGCCAATTCAACAAAGAAATGGGCTGGTATCGGATTTTAAGAAACTTAAATTCTGGATTAAAAGCTAAAAGGGTGATCAAACAAAACGCGGTAGTGGTCATTCCCAATGAACTTAAACCTATTTATGAAAACAATTGTAATGACACTGATCTGATGTCACTGGCAAAAATAATTCATGATGCTGACTTCCCAGACCGACCCATTTTTACTTGGTATAAAATCAAAAAAGGGGATTCCTTGAGCAGCATCAGTAAGAAGTTTAAATGTACCAGCCGACGAGAAATCGCTCAACTGAATGCCATTAAAGCACCCAGATACTTAATCAATGCAGGTAAAAAACTCAAAGTTCCTAAATGCTAAGCAGGCTAAACTTTAAAACTTCTTTTCTTGTCATATATTGCTTAACAGCAAGCATTCAACTCTATGCAGCCATCAACAATCAGCTATTTGGTGATGAAGCATTTTATTGGTTAGAAAGCCAATTCTTAGACTGGTCATATGCTGAACTCCCTGGTTGGACTCAATGGTTAATTGCGTTCAGCGAATGGCTACTACCACAGCATGAATTGACCGTGCGACTGCCTGGATTGATGGCTGCTTTTGCAATCCCTTGGTTGGGCGCTGTCATTGGTAAAAAAATAACTCATACTGACGATTCATTTTGGCAAGCTGGCTTATTGATGTTATCTCTGCCATTATTGTCCATGGCTGGAATATTGGCTGTGCCCGATATTTGGCTGGTGTTTTTCACC
>JBPOFV010000522.1:0-2158 GCA_051252335.1 Marinicella sp.
GATCAATGGGAAGTTGAAGTATTAAGAGTTGAGCCGATTAAATCCTGTGTTTTACCTAAAGACAGCAAAGAAACAAAAACAGGCCCAGAATAAACTTACAAACGAGAATAACATAATCCATAGAGATTAGTTTTCATACAGAAGATTTGAAAGTTATTGAATTTCGATTGATTCAACTTTTTACTGTTTCTTAAATAAATATTCAGTGTTTAAGAGCCCTATGAATTCCCAAGCTGGAGCTTGGGAACTAGGAATACAGAAGATTTGAAAGTTACTGAATTTCGATTGATTCTACTTTTTGTTGTTTCTTAAATAAATATTCAGTGTTTAAGAGTCCTATGAATTCCCAAGCTGGAGCTTGGGAACTAGGAAAAATGATGGGCGGAGCCCATCCTACGATACTTCAGTTAATTATGGAGATTGGATTTATGTTCAAGATTAGATCTCAAGAAAAAAACACTAAAAAAAGGACAAGCAAGTTGACATTGGTTCCTCTCGCGCATGCTGCAAAGCATTCACCGCTTAAAAGCATAACTGAATTTAACAAATAAGTTTTTGTCTGTGGTAACAAATCTTTCTATGTCATCGTATTCAGTGCCGGCATCAGAATAACCTACAAACAACAAAGTTCGAGGGTTCACTTTGTAAGAATAGATCAGCTGAGTGGCCAAGTTTCTGCTATTTTTATTATAATCTTCAGGTTCGTTATACAAAGATAAATCACGATTCACATCAGTTTGGATAATGGCCAATCGCAGTCTTTGTCTGATGTTAAATTGATATGAAAGTCTGATATCGGTTTGGTTGGCTGAAAAAATATTACCGGCATCCAGAGATAAATTTCGGTAGTTATGAGATACGTTATAGCTGAAGTGTTTTCCGAAATTTCCGCCGAAATGTATTTCAATTCTATTTGAATCTGCCAGACGACTGTTTGAAAAGTCCACCGAATTACCTCGATTAAGGTGCAAACCTAAATTGATGCTGGCATTGGGACGAATGTGAAAATTCAGGTATTGAAAATTTTCTCTGAATAATTGTTCATCCCAGAACCTATCACGTACTCCAATACCTGTGTTAATATTTGACTGATAGGGCATGTCAATGCCAAAACTGCCTTCAAATTCTTTTTCAAGGACTTTTCCTGTTTGGTCATGAGTGATGTCCCAATCAGAGTAAACGTTTATTTGGTTCCACCAATTTTTTTCTTCTCCAATCCACTTATAACCACCACCAATGACTGACCTTTTAATCCCTACTTGGCCAATGAAACCGGAGTCAGCTCTGAAGCCATCATCTTTGTTTTGGTGAAAAGCATTGAACCGCCAATTCCTGCCATTATGTCGATATTGTGCCAGGTATGATTGGCCTGAAAAACTATTAATTGGCTGGTCGAATTCTTCAGCAATATCTAATGGATACTCAGTATTAGAATCAGCAATTTGAACTCGTATTTCATCGGTGCTGGTGATGCGGTAATTGAGGTCGGCAGATAACAGTGTATTGTTATAATCACCGCCATCACGTGAGGTGATTGTGGCACCAAAAGTAGAGGCGTTTTCACCAAAATCTCTGCGGTATCGACCCACTAAGTTTTCTGATTCAGTATCGATTGTTGTGAAATCAGAGCCCAATGATCCTGGTATTAGAATATTGGTTATGGTGTCATTGGCATAATAAAAACCATAGGCGTTTTCATCGTATTTACCAACCAGGCGGACACCATAATCAGGATCAGCAATGTTTCTGGTATAAACTAAATTCATATTGGAATCAAAGTAGTCTGAATTTTCTAAAAAGAAAGAACGTCTTTCAGGAAAGAACAAAGCAAAATTTTGATTCACATTCAATTGAGCTGAATCTGATTCAACTTGTGAAAAATCAGGATTAATGGTGGCGTTCAAAGTTAAATTGGAATTAATACCCCAATTAACATCAATTCCTGCCTCAAAGTCGGTATCAGAGGGACCATAATCTGCATCTTCAGCATCACGGCTTTTTGAAGACAAACCAGTAATTGTAGGTGTTATTTCTAAATCCATGCCCCGATCGGCATTGGTAAAACCTTTGTACTTAGGAGTTTGGCATAAAAAACAATCAATACTGCGATCATTGGCCACACTTCTGATTTGGCGGCGATCTTCCCTTGGATAGGTTC
>JBPOFV010000523.1:0-2155 GCA_051252335.1 Marinicella sp.
GTAAACATTACAATATTTCTTACCAAATTTTTACGCGCTCATCTTCTGGTAAGTACATGCCATCTCCAGGTTTGACATCAAATGCTTCATAAAACTCGGGTAAGTTCCGCAAGATGCCATTGGCCCTGAATTCAGCAGGAGAATGTGGGTCAACATCAATTCTTCTGAGCAATTCTTCATCACGATATTTGCGCATCCAAACTTGTGCCCAACCCATGAATAATCGTTGTTCAGGCGTGTATCCATCAATAACTCTGTTGTCTTTGTAGTTGGCTTTAAATGCTTTGAACGCAATAGATAAGCCGCTTAAGTCACCAATATTCTCACCTTGAGTAAATTCACCTTTTACATGGGTGCCATCTACAACGGTAAAGGCATCATACTGTTTTACCAATTTATTAGTCAGTACTTCAAAATTAGCTCTGTCTTCATCAGTCCACCAATTTTTTAAATTACCATCGCCATCGTATTTAGACCCTTGGTCATCAAATCCATGTCCCATTTCATGACCTATTACTGCGCCTATTCCACCATAATTCACAGCTTCATCAGCAACCAAGTTAAAAAATGGAGGCTGTAATATAGCTGCTGGGAAAACGATTTCATTCTTAGTAGGATTATAATAAGCGTTAACCGTTTGTGGATTCATGCCCCACTCAGTGCGGTCTATCGGTTGGCCTAATTTAGTGCGATTTCTGTGAGTGATGAATCGAGTGGTTTCTTTTAAGTTGGCCACTAAATCATTTGCAGTGATATTTAGATTGCTGTAATCACGCCAAACATCAGGATAACCAATCTTTGGATCAAATTTAGATAATTTATCCAATGCTTTTATTTTAGTTTCATCTCCCATCCAAGTCAGGCTTTTGATACTCTCTCCATAAGCATCTCGAAGATTTTCGATCATGCCTACCATGCGTTCTTTAGCTTCTGGCGGGAAATGTTTCTTCACATAGACTTTGCCTACCAATTCACCGACCAAACCATTAACCAAGTCAACACCACGTTTCCAACGAGGTTCTTGTTCGGTAGTTCCAGTCAGTACCGTGCCATAAAATGCAAAGTTTTCTTCTTCAAAATCTGCACTGAGGTAAGTAGATACATTGGTTAATAAATGCCATTTATAATAATTTTTCCAATCGTCTATCGAATATTTTCCAATCACTTCATTCATGGTGTCTAAATAAGGTGGTTGTGTTACGACCAATTGTTCTGGTTTTTCAATCATGGTGTGAGTTAACCACGCATCCCAATTAACATTGGGAACTTTAGCCGTAAAGTCAGCAAAGCTCATTTTGTTATATGCCTTGTCTCTGTCTCTATTTTGTATCGGTGTCCATTGACCAGCAGCTAGATCAGTTTCAATGGCAAAAACAGTTTGCATGGAATCTTCAGCATCACTCAAACCAGCCAAGCTGAACATGTTCTTGATGTGTTGTTGGTATTTTTGTCGTATATTTTCAGATTTCTCATCATCCTTGAAATAATAATCTCTGTTAGGTAAGCCTAATCCACTTTGACCAACATAGACAATATGTTCATCTGATTTTTTTTGATCAATATAGACATACATACCAAGAGGTGAAGAAGCATAAATGTCGGCATAACCCATATATTCACTTAACTCATCATTATTGGATACGGCATCTATGCGGGCCAACTCATCGTGAATTGGACTCATTCCTTTGCTATTGATGGTATCGGTATCCATAAATCCACTGTAGATGTCAGCGATTTTTTGTTCTGAACTGCCTTGTGAGTTTTGTTTCTCAGAAACTTCATTAATGATGGCTTGAACACGTTCTCTGCTCAGTTCGCCTAGCTTGGTAAATGAACTGTAGTTTGATTTATCAGCAGGCAATTCGAATTCGTTAAGCCATTTGCCATTCATAAACCGATAAAAATCGTCTTGGGCTCTAACGGTTGGATCCATGTTATCTGCTGTTATGCCTGAACTAATTGTTTTGGCTGGCATGGCAGTTTCTTCTTTCACCATGTCTTGATGGCAAGCCACCAATCCAAATGACAAAGCCGTAGCTAATAGGGTTTTCTTCATGTGTCCTCGTGATATTCTATAAAACCGAGTCATTTTAGATAGTAAAGCGGTAGATTGACTGTGTCTATGGTCATGAAATCCATCAACCCTTTCAATATG
>JBPOFV010000524.1:0-2154 GCA_051252335.1 Marinicella sp.
ACATTAAAATGTCTTTGTTTGATCGTTTGACTAATGACTTATCAGCTTTGGAAGTAAGCAAAGAGCAAAATCACACCTTCATCATAGATCACAAAAGAAAATTTGAATTAAGCATCACAACCTTATGAACCCAGTTGGAATTAAAAGTTTTGCCATGTCTTGTGCCTTGGGCAGTAATCACGAAGAAATTTGGAACAATGTCATAGCAGCTTCAACACAAGGGATGGTATTTGATGAAAACACGCTGTTTGAAGGTCATACATACCTAGGTAAAGCCCAATTTGCTAAGAATAAGTTAAAACCATTTTTTGCTGGCAGAGTTAATCAGTTTTTGGCTGCTGTGGCGAACCAATTAGACCTTGATTTTCTTGCTGCTAAAATTGCTACTGATCCGGTTCGTGTAGGTGTGGTTTTAGGAACCAGTACCTCAGGTGTTGATCAATTTGAAGCCGCATTGGGTGTCTATGATGAATGTAAACAATGGCCCAAAGATTACTTGATGCATCAGCAAAGAATGGCCAATGTATCAGAATTCTTAGCCGATTACTTGGGGGCCAAAGGTCCTGTTATGAGCGTTTCTACGGCATGTTCATCCAGCGCAAAAGCCATGTTAAGTGCCAAGCGATGGCTTGATCAAGGATTATGTGATGTGGTTATTGCTGGTGGGATAGATGTCCTGTGTCAACTAACAGTCAATGGCTTTAATGCTTTAGGGGCCTTATCGCAAGACAAGACATTACCCTTCAGTCGGAACAGGTCTGGAATCAATATTGGCGAAGCAGCCGCTTTGTTTATTTTGACCAAAGATGAGGCTGCAATCAACCTTATGGGCGGTGGTGAGACATCAGATGCCTATCATATATCTGCTCCAGACCCGAGTGGGCAAGGTGCCATTGATGCCATGAATTTGGCCTTGGCTGATGCGGGCTTAAACGCTGATCAAATAGACTATGTAAATTTGCATGGTACCGGTACTGGACAGAATGATTTAATGGAGTCACTGGCAGTGAATTCCGTTTTTGGTGCCAATCTGCCTTGTAGCTCATCTAAACCCATGACCGGTCATACGCTTGGCGCAGCTGGTGCATTGGAAATTGGTTTGTGTGCACTCTCTATGTCTACAATGAATCGTTCAGGGCAATACATACCACATGTTTATGATGGTGAAACAGATACTGAACTCAAACCTTTGAATCTAGTAGTTAAAAACAACCATTTAGGTCTGCCACAATATGCCTTATCAAATTCATTTGCTTTTGGTGGATCCAATGCATCAATCATTATCGGACGGCAGCATGAATAACTATTGCATTGATGAACTGTTGCCTCATTCTGGTAAAATGCTACTTCTGGATAAAGTCCTAGACAGTGGTGATGACTGGTTAACATCTCAGGTATCAATCAAAATAAGCAGTCAATTTGTCATCAATGGGGCTGTACCTGCATTGGTGGTGATTGAATACATGGCACAAACTGTGGCTGCATTAGCTGGAATCAGGTCTAAAAATCAGTCTGAAGCTGTTAGAATTGGCTTGTTGTTAGGTACCAGGAAATTTGACAGTAATGTAGATTCTATCCCAGTAGGTACCAACCTTGAAATCCATGTCAAAGAAATGTTTATTGAAGAAAATGGATTAGGTGTTTTTAAATGTCAAGCACAAGCACCTGGAATCCAAGTGGCGTGTAATTTAAATGTATATCACCCTGAGAATATAGGAGATTTGGTCAGTGAATAAAACAATCATGGTTACAGGTGCGACAGGTGGAATAGGTTACGCCATTGCGCTTGATCTTGCCAAAAAGGGATATGATTTGGTTTTACATTATCATAACAATGAACAACGAGCTCAGGATTTGTTGCAACAAATTAAAGCCATGAATGTTAATGCCAGGATCATGCAGTTTTCAGTGGCTGATAGGGCACAAGTCAATTCGGTTTTATCTGAAGACATGGCGACAAATGGTGCTTATTATGGTGTGATCTGTAATGCTGGCATCATTCGGGATGCTGCATTTCCAGCGATGACTGGTGCAGAATGGGATCAAGTGATACATACCAACCTAGATGCTTTTTATAATGTATTACAACCTATTGTAATGCCAATGGTCAGAGCCAAGCGCGGTGGGCGTATCATTACCATTGCTTCCGTTTCA
>JBPOFV010000525.1:0-2154 GCA_051252335.1 Marinicella sp.
TCTTAACCCAGAATCAGACCCGCTTAACCATGGTTGGAATATCATTCAATCAAAAATAGCGATTGGTTCGGGCGGCTTTTGGGGTAAAGGATGGACACAAGGGAGTCAAACCCAATTAGACTTTCTGCCTGAACATTCAACGGACTTTATCTTATCGGTCTTGTCAGAAGAATTCGGCTTTTTTGGAGTCACAATCCTATTCTTACTTTACTTAATGATCATCTTGCGCTGCCTGTTTATTGCCCAACAAGCAAAAAACACATACAACCGACTACTTTGTGGGGCACTAACGCTTATTTTCTTTGTCTATATCACCATAAATGCTGGCATGATATCGGGTGTATTGCCTGTGGTTGGGGTTCCATTACCCTTAGTCAGCTATGGCGGTACATCAGTGCTTACATTATTGGCATCATTTGGTATCATTACTTCTGTTCACTCACATAAAAAACTCATACAACAATGAAAACTACCACATTTAAAACCTTGCTCATTGCATTAACCAGCTTCTCAACCCTGTCATCAGCTCAAGTTGATTTGAAACAAGTCGATGACTTTATTCAAACCACTGCCTTGGAAAAAAACTTGGATCCACAATGGGTCAGAAGTGTTATCAGCCAAGCCAACCACCAACAAAGCATCATCGATGCCATGAACAAACCGGCAGAAAAAACCCTTAAGTGGTTTGAATATCGAAAAATATTCTTGACTGAAAAACGCACCAACGAAGGCGTTGAATTTTGGCAAAAGCACCAGGCGGTTTTGGACCAAGTGTCTGAAGAGTCTGGCATACCCTCTGAAATTATTGTTGCCATTATTGGGGTTGAAACATTTTATGGCAGGATTATGGGCAGCCACAAAGTACTGGATGCTTTATACACCTTAGCGTTTGATTACCCCAAACGATCTAAATTTTTTACCAGCGAACTCAAACACTTTTTATTACTTGCTCAAGAAAACCACATTGATCCACTCAGTGCCAAAGGTTCTTACGCTGGGGCCATGGGCTTTGGTCAGTTTATGCCATCCAGTTACCGAGGGTATGCGGTTGATTTTGAAAATGACCAAAAGATCGACCTCTTGAATAACCCACAAGATGCCATTGCCAGTGTGGCCAATTACCTGAACAAACACCACTGGCAACCAGGTGGTGATGTACTTCAGTTGATAGAAAAACCAAGTACTGAAATTAAATATAACCAATTGAAACCACATATGACCGATCACAAAACGCAAAAAGAATACACTGTCTTGGCACTGGACATGGCAGACGGAAGTCAAGCTTATTGGCAAGGCTTTAAAAACTTCTATGTGATTTCTCGATACAACCATTCACACATGTATGTCAGCGCTGTCTATCAACTTGCTCAAGCCATCAAAGCCAAAAAAGTTGACCTCAATGGCCAATCGGATGTATCTCCATGATTCGTTTTACGCTTTTTGTGCTGGTGATATGCCTGGGTTTAAGTGCCTGTGGTAAGAAAAATGGTTATCGAGACATTGATCCAAAAAAAATCAAACCTTGGGTACCCAAGTCGGAGCCACTAAGCCCATATGGCAATCACACACCCTATCGTGTCTATGGCAAAAAGTATGTGGTTAATAACAACCCTGAAGGCTATACAGAGAGTGGCAAAGCTTCCTGGTACGGTAAAAAATTCCATGGACGACAAACATCAAATCAAGAAGTTTATGACATGTATAAACTTACGGCAGCACATAAAACACTGCCCTTGCCCAGTTATGTGGAAGTGACCAATTTAAAGAATAATAAAAAAGTCATAGTACGCGTTAACGATCGAGGTCCATTTGTTGATAATCGAATTATTGATTTGTCATATGCTGCAGCCAAAGCCCTAGATTTCATCCATGATGGCATTGCTGATGTGCATATCAGAGTCATTAAAGCGCCCAAAGACTTGGTTAGCAAACCCATTAAACAAGGATTAACTTACCTACAACTTGGTGCTTTTGCTGATAAAAATGCCGCTTATAATTTGGCAAAAAAAGTCAGCCAGTTACTTGGAATTGAAACCTTTGTCACCATATTATCTACCCAAACAGGTGCCCTACACCGCGTAAGAATTGGTCCGGTACAAACTGAATGGAAAGTCAACCAACTAATAAATCAAATCACTGCAAGTGGCATCCCGG
>JBPOFV010000526.1:0-2154 GCA_051252335.1 Marinicella sp.
ATTGAATCAGCATTCCGAAAACTATTGAAATATTAAAACCATAAGAAAAATTTTTCATGGTCTCTAAACAGGTGATGTTAAAAGCAGGAACCCAATTGACAACTAATCGAGAAAGTATGGGTGGCAATAAGCCAATCAATGTCCCTAACATCAGTGCACTGTGTAAACGCACATTGCTTCGAAATTTCAAGGCCAAATATATTTGCAGCGGAGTAGAGAATAGCAAGAACATATCAGTGGTCAATAAAGCCTGACCAAATTGAACATAAAATGGGTGCCCACCTACAGCTTTTTGTGCACCAACCCATGTGACTAAAGCAAAGGCAGCAGTCATCAAAGGGACGAATATAAATATGGCTTTACCCATGAGCCGATGTAATTCTCTGCGATTATGATGAATTAACCAGTTTTGCAACGCTAACAACAAGACCCACAATGTGGCTGTCAAGCCATGTAAATGATGTGCTATAGAGGCGTCTAAGAACTGACCAAAGTAACTGTCCCAAAAGGCCATTAAAGTGATCACTAATATTCCCATGAGAAAGAAATGTGCTTTTGAATATGGCATGCTTTACTCCTTTGTGTTGTTATATAGAATATAAATGTTCAAAAGTTGTAAAACAACACAAGTAGTTAATAATTATTATTCTGAAGGGTTAAAATAGATAAAAAATGGAGCCAGTTATGCATAATCTCTTGAATAAAATACTCATAATCATGTTGTTAATATTTTCAACACAACTTGAGGCCAACAAACAAATTGCCTTAACTTTTGATGATGCGCCGCGACCAAGCTCTGCTTTCAGTAGTGAAAAACGCACCGAGATGTTACTCAAAGCTTTGGTTCAACATGGTGTCGATGAAGTCATGTTTTTTGTGACCACTAAACATGTAAATCCAGAAACAAAAGGAATTTTAGATCAATATGTTTCAGCAGGTCATTTGTTGGCCAATCACAGTGATCAACATCTGTGGTTTAACAAAACTGATGTTGAAGCCTATCAACAAGACATGCTTAAAGCTCATGAAGTAATCAAGTCTTATCAAACATTTCAACCATTTTTTAGGTTTCCATTTTTGGATGAAGGCCGGACCCAAGAAAAAAATCAAGCCATGGCGGAGTTCTTTAAGAAACAGGGCTATGCCAATGGTTATGTCACAGTTGATAATTATGATTGGTATTTGGACAGGTTGTATCAATTGGCATTAAAAGCTGGAAAACCAGTTGATATGGAACAATTGAAGAATTTATATGTTGATGTGTTGATGGAAGCCATCACATTTTCTGATGATGTGGCAGTAAAATATTTAGGCCGGTCACCTAAACATGTGTTATTACTGCATGACAATGATTTGGCAGCCATGTTTATTGGTGATTTAATTGTTGAATTAAGAAAACAAGATTGGGAAATCATTTCTCCCCTGGATGCTTATCAAGATCCAATCGCTCAACAGGAACCCAAGACCACATTTAGGGGGCAAGGCAGGGTGGCTGCCCTGGCACGAGATGCCGGTGCTCAGCCCAAAGATTTGGTTCATGTAGCTGAAGATGAAGATCAACTTTATGAATTGTTTACTTCGTACCAGGTTGCTGACATTCAAAACCCACAAATACCGTATTGGTTCAGAAAAGAGATGCAATCGCAAGTAGGGCTTTGGAAAGCCAGTAATGCTGAATACCAGTCAGATTCAGAACCCTTCAGTGATTATTTAATAGAATGGACTTGGGGCATTGGAAAAACCCACCTCAATGGTCAGTTATATGGACTTAAAGAGGGCGAAAAAACGGGTAATTTTTGGACTTTCAATCAATTTTGGGACCCCGTAAAAAATCAAGCTCGGTTGTTGCAATTTGGATATGGAAGTAAAATTGGCGATGGCTACATTCGGCCAGTTGGAGATCAGCAAATTGAAACCATCCAAACTTTTTCATCACCAAAAATAACTGCGTACTTAGAGAGACACCTTAGTACATACGCAGAAAATGGCTTGAGAACCACATCATTTCAACAAGATGAGCACGGTCAATGGCAACCAGGCCGCAGTTATATTTGGGTCAAACAAAGTCCTTAAAGCTTCACTAAAAAGGTCGAAGAGGTAGAGAAGCATGACCAAAGAATGATTGCTCGAATGCCATTACCACAGATTAAGCAC
>JBPOFV010000527.1:0-2154 GCA_051252335.1 Marinicella sp.
AGTCAGAGGGCCGTGTGTTGTCGGCAAAAACAGTCGATGGCATGCATGAGATTAAAATTTTGACTCCTTCAGGAACAGTCAAAACGATCAATAAGAAAGCTGCTAACTCGCAAGTTAATATCAAGCCACCTAGACCTGAATACTATAATAAAGGTGGTAGATCAATGCGCGACCGCAAACAAAGTACAGTGATTCCCAATCGGTTCAACACCCAACAAAAATCCATGAAATTGAACCCCAGTCAAATGGAACGCCAGCCAAACAGAAATAGCACCAAACAAACAACCAAAAAAAAAGACAAATAAAGTATGCGAGTATTGTTAATTGAAGATGATGATAATTTAAGGAATACCTTAATTAAACGATTTGAAGAAACTGGTTATGTGGTTGATTCTGCAGATAACGGTGAAGATGGTCTTTACAAAGGTCAGGAATATCCAGCAGATGTAGCTGTTATTGATTTGGGTTTACCGAGAATTTCAGGCATGGAAGTGATTCAAACATTACGTCAAGAAGGCGTTGAGTTTCCCATCATAGTATTAACAGCTCGTGGCTCATGGCAAGACAAAGTGATGGGTTTAGATGCAGGCGCTGATGACTACTTGGTGAAGCCATTTCATTTTCCTGAGTTATTGGCCAGAGTGAATGCACTGGTTAGGCGATCCAGTGGTAACACAACCCCAGAAATTGCTTGTGGTGGATTGACCATGAATATGACCACCCAAGAAGTCAGGCTGGCTGGTGAAATATTAGACTTAACTTCATATGAGTACAAAGTATTGGAATATTTATTACATCACCAAAATGAAGTGATTTCTAAAACCATTTTAACTGAGCATATTTACCATCAAGATTATGATCGGGACAGTAATGTGATTGAGGTTTTTGTTGGTCGATTAAGGAAAAAATTGGCAAGCATTGAACCAGAAACCAAATACATTGAAACCCTGAGAGGTCGGGGTTATCGAATGCGTTCCATAGATTAATAGATGGCATCTGTGACTCAAAGTGTGTCACTGACCAAGCGAGTTCTTGTCACTTCTAGTGTGGCCCTGTTATTGGCCTTGACGGCGATCGGTTTTGTCATGGATCAGGCTTTTAAGGAAAAAACTTTACACTTGGTCAAAGAGCGACTTGAAAGTTATGTTATTGCAATTATTTCAAATACTGAAGTACAAGGCGACACGTTAATTTTCCCTGAATATTTACCCACACCCAGAATGGAGCAACCTGGATCTGGCATGTATGCACAAATGATTGTGGGTGACCAAACTTGGCAATCACCTTCAGTTTTAGGCCAAGAACTACCAGAGGTCTTTACGGTAGAAGTGAACGAACGAATTTTTGATGCGCCGATCGAATTTCAAGGTGAACGGTTATTCAGAATGCGACAAGGGTTTATTCTTGAAGGTGAGAATCTTGAGATTGAATTAACTTTGTCAGTCACGGAACATGCCGGTAACTTCTATCGGGAACTGGCAGAATTTGAGGAAAATCTTTTAACTTGGTTGATTGCCATCAGTTCTATTTTAGTTTGTGTGCAATGGATTATCATGTTCTGGGCAACCAAGCCCCTGAAACGCTTGATGGCCGATCTCTTAAAGTTGGAAAAAGGCGATGAATTAATTTTTTCTGAAGATTATCCCAGTGAGCTGAGAGGATTAACGACCAGTTTAAACCGTTTGATTGAGAATGAAAGAAGCAACTTATCGAGACAACGTAGGACACTAGGTGATTTGGCTCATTCTTTAAAAACACCATTGGCGGTCATTCATTCTGAGTTAGAAAACAATGATGTTGATAAAGAATTGATTCAACAACAAATCATCCATATGGATGAAATAGTGGCTTATCAACTGAAAAGAGCTGCTGTTGCTGGACACAGAACTTTTGTAATTGGGGTTCCAGTCATCGATGTATTGAATAAAATCATCAGTACTTTACAAAAAGTACACCCCAATAGAAACATCAAAGTTAACGCTCAAATTGCACCAGGTGCTGAATTTTACGGAGAGAAGGGCGATTTAATGGAAGTCCTTGGTAATCTTTTAGAGAATGCCTTTAAATGGTGTGATCAGAATATAGATATTTTGGTTAAAACTTTATACATGGAAGGCCGAAAAAGAACCGGAATTGTGATTGAAATCTCAGATG
>JBPOFV010000528.1:0-2152 GCA_051252335.1 Marinicella sp.
GCATGAGTCGACAAGCCTTGAGCAAGCACTTGAACAAATTAGTGAATGCAGGAATCATCAATAAAAGAAAGTCCGGCAAAGAAAGTCTTCATCGGCTAAACCCGGACTCATTACAAGAAGTGGCCACTTGGTTACAACCATATGCCGCTCGCTGGGATCAACGCTTGAACAATTTAAAACAATTTATCGAACAACCACCTAACGCAGAGAAATGACATGAACGACAACACCGCGGCCATAAACAGACAATTGAACATCAAAGCTCCAATCGGCAAAGTATGGAAAGCCATTACAGACCCAAGCCAATTATCCCAATGGTTTGGTCAAGCAGCAGAATTTGAATTGACCATCGGCGCAGTTGGCTGGTTTGGTTGGGATGATTATGGCAAATTTGCCATTCAAATTGAAGCCATTGATGAACCCAGTCATTTCGCTTGGCGTTGGATGGCTGAAAAAGAAGTTTCCTTCAAAGCCGAAGAATCAACATTGGTTGAATGGTGGTTAGAAGTCATCAACCCATCCGAAACTAAACTCACCTTGCGTGAATCTGGATTTTTAACCGCACAATCAAGGTCAGATAACGAACATGGTTGGACTGAAGAGTTGGGTCATTTAGAACAACATTTAAAATCAAGTTGAGTGGGTTAGCCGCAGCTGTTAACATGTTGAAGAATAAATTTGCTTCGCATTAAAATCAAATGAACAACATCAACACCACACTCAAGCTCAATGGGCTTAACTGCTTGCTTTTTGGCGCCTTATTTGTTTTTATCCCAAAATCAGTCATTACTTTTTTAAGTGACAGCCAACCAGCACCTGAAGTTGTTATTCTGGCCTTAGGAGTGATCTTAAACCTCTATGGGCTGATCTTGTTGTGGATCGGCAATAAGGAACAACCCAATCCAAAACTGGTACTGTTAATTGCCTTAGGTGATTTCATGTGGGTTTTGGGTACGGTTATCCTGTTAGCCATGAAGTTATGGGTGACCACCATCAATGGCATGACAGCAGCTGGTTTGGTGGCAATTCTGGTGGGCTGGTTTGGTTGGTTACAACTACAATTTTACAACACGCAGAAAGGCTGAGGTAATCAGGCGCCAATCATTCAAAATCATGTGCAAAAATCAAATCATCATGTTGTATTTTAGCCACATACATATCCATATCTCCAGATCCTTGAAACCAAGGAAAAGCCAAATACAACGTACTTGAATTGGCTAAAGCCATTTCCAAATAGTCTCCAAAAAAATACCCGCCCCAAGTCAATGTTGGCACTTCTAATGGTGTTGGCGTTACCCTGGTTTCTTGCCAGCTTTGACCTAAGTCATTCGAATAGGAATAATACATATCAACATATGCCTCTGGCCCATTATCGGGTTGCAGGTTATTCCTGGTATCTGCGTATGATACATGAATACCACCTTGTTGATCGATTTCAAACCAAGGTAAAAACCTATCCCCTGCCACATCTGGTGAGATTATCCAGGGTGTGCTCCAGACGATGCCATCAGATGATTGGCTCATCCAAATCGCGATTTGGTCAGATCCTTTGGCGGCCAATTCTGTATAAATAATAAAGGTTTGGCCATTGGGGTGAAAAGCAATCAAACGCAAAGGCAAGGCCCTGAATTCACCGGGCAAATAATCTCCCATATCAAACAACTCTAAACTGGTATTGGGTGCATCGACAGCTTCAAAGCCACCCAAACCATCACATCGCTTATAGCCATTATAATCAATGATGTGTAAACAACCTGAGTCATCCACTTCAGGATAGGGTGAAATCTGACCACTCACACCGGTATTGACTGGTTCAAAACTGACACCAAAATCATTGGAATACAAAAAATACTCTTTGAATAATCCTTCTGCCATATAAAGGCCGCCCTTGTTATCAGTCGTCATCCACACTTTATCGGTGTTAATGGGTTGAATAAACGGTCCGTTATGTGTGTCGGTGTTTAAATCCCAACTTTTTATATAAATGTTTTTAAAATCAGGCCCACTGAAGTTGGTGGTAAGAGCACCTGCATACATCTTGCCATTGACAGGGTCATAAGCTGTCATGGGGTCGAAATGATAAACTTCTTTGAGCTCAGGTGAGATTGAGAAGTCATCATTGTGCCAAGTCTCGCCACCATCTTCACTGGAT
>JBPOFV010000529.1:0-2149 GCA_051252335.1 Marinicella sp.
CTGCATATGCTTCTGCCAAACGATCGGCCAAAGCTTTGAGTAGGATGCTGTTGTAATCATCGCCAGCCGCTTCAAATCGATTGACATGCTGTTCTATATCAATTCCAGTGGTGACTGCAAAGGCACCAATGTGATCATTCAGGTTGGCAGACTCTGGTGCAATAAAATCACTCAAACATAAATTGGCTTTGGGTTTATTAGCTTGTTGTCTGAGGTTTAACAAGCGGTGTTGTTGATTGTTGTGTTTAATGATGACATCATCGCCATCAGAGTGTGCTTGAAAAAAGCCAAACACAGCTTTACATTGCAGCCACTTTTCAGCAATGATTTGATCCAACATGGCTTTGGCATCATTGAATAATTCTGTGGCACTTTCACCAACCACTTCATCATGAAGTATGGCAGGGTATCGGCCATGTAACTCCCAAGTTTGAAAGAAGGGTGTCCAATCAATATATTCACGTAATGTTGCCAAAGGTGTATCTTCGAGTACTTTGACGCCGGTAAACTGTGGCTGTACCGGGTTAAAATTGGACCAATCCAGTTGTAAAGCATTGTTTCTGGATTGTTGTAAGCTGATCAGGTTTTTATTGCTGCTGCGATTTTTTCGGCGTTCGCGAATGTCATGATATTCATTTTTTATGTTGGCACAAAAATCAGTTTGCTCAATTTCTGACAGTAGTTTAGCAACCACACCCACAGCCCGTGATGCATCTTTAACCCATACCGTGGCGTGGTCATATTCAGGTTCAACTTTTAAAGCAGTGTGGGTGCGGGACGTTGTGGCACCAGCGATTAATAATGGCAAGTTCATTCCTTTGGTCTTCATCAGTTCAGCCACATAGCACATTTCATCCAAAGAGGGCGTAATTAAGCCTGACAAGCCAATGATATCAGCTTTGTGTTCAACAGCTGCTTTTAGTATTTTTTCAGCAGGTACCATGACCCCTAAATCAATGATTTCATAGTTGTTACAGCCCAACACCACGCCCACAATATTTTTGCCGATGTCATGAACATCACCTTTTACTGTGGCCATGACAATTTTACCCTTGGCTTGTTGGCGGCCTTTTTGAGCTTCAATATGTGGTGTCAACCAAGCAACGGCCTTCTTCATGACCCGTGCTGATTTAACCACTTGGGGTAAAAACATTTTACCTTCACCGAATAAATCCCCAACCACATTCATGCCATCCATCAATGGACCTTCTATGACTGACAAAGGATCATTATGGACATCCATAGCTGCTTCAGCATCTGTTTCAATAAAGTCAATAACACCATGAACCAATGAATGATTGATGCGTTGTGCAACCGGTAATTCACGCCAAGCTAATTTCTCTGAATCATCTTGTTGAGTTCCTTGCATGCCTTGTGCTAATTCTAAAAGCGATTCAGTGGCGTTGTCATCGCGATTAAACAGTAAGTCTTCAATTTTGTCTTTGATCTCAACCGGAATGTCATCATAAACAGTTAATTGACCCGCATTAACTATGCCCATATCCATACCTGCTTTAATGGCGTGATACAAAAAGACTGAGTGAATGGCTTCACGCAATGGGTTGTTGCCACGGAATGAAAATGAGATGTTAGAAACACCACCTGAAACCATGGCATGGGGCAAGTTTTGCTTTATCCACCTGGTGGCATCAATGAAGTCTTTTCCATAATTATTATGTTCTTCAATGCCCGTTCCAATAGCAAATATGTTTGGATCAAAAATGATGTCTTCAGCAGGAAATCCAATTTGTTGGGTTAACACATCATAGGACCGCTGGCAGATTTGGATTTTACGTTCATAACTGTCAGCTTGACCAGTTTCATCAAAAGCCATAACAATAACGGCTGCTCCATATTTCTGAGCTAGTTTTGCATGCCTAATGAATTCATCTTCACCTTCCTTTAGGCTGATTGAATTAACTACGCCTTTGCCTTGAATGTGTTGTAATCCGGCCTCTAAAACTTCCCATTTTGATGAATCTAACATGATGGGAACTCGACCTATATTGGGTTCGGATCCAATAAGGTTCAAAAAAGTAACCATCATTTCTTTGGAATCAATGAGCCCCTCATCCATATTAATGTCAATAATTTGAGCTCCATTGTCTACTTGTTCTTGAGCCACTTCTAAAGCTTCTTGTAAATTATT
>JBPOFV010000530.1:0-2148 GCA_051252335.1 Marinicella sp.
TAGTTGGGATGAATTAAAGTGTTGATCAATATTGAATTAAACACACGATCACCATGAAAAAATTAATTTCCAGCGGTTCGACCTTTGAACAACAATACGCTTATTCCAGAGCAGTGATTGATGATAACTATATTTTCGTATCAGGTACCACTGGTTACGATTACAACAATATGACCATCAGCAACGATGTGGCACAACAAACTGAGCAATGCTTTAAGAACATTGAACAAGCGTTAAAAGAAGCCTCCTGTTCACTCAATGATGTGGTCCGGATACATTATATTTTGCCTGACAAAAATGACTTTAAACAATGTGCACCGGTGGTACAGCAATATTTGGCTGACTCGAGACCAGCAGCTACCATGTTTGAAGCAGGTTTGTTGGATGATGCGATGAAAATTGAAATTGAAGTTACGGCCAGAATCAGTAAGAAATGAAGGCCAAAAAAAAGCCCCAAAATAACTTGAGGCTTCACTAATAACTTTGAAGTTAAGCTTATTTTTTCTCAGGAACCGGAAATCCTCGCGCTCTCATCAAGGCATCAATCGAGGCGTCTCGACCACGGAACTTACGGTAAGCTTCAGCTGGATCCATGGCATTGCGTGGCGCAAATAAATACTTAACCAACTTGGCTGCCAGCTCTTTGTCGTAATAACCGCCAGGAGCTTCCTTAAAGGCCTCTGCAGCATCAGCTGTTAATACATCTGCCCACATGTAACCATAGTAAGCCGTGGCGTAACCTTCACCTGAAAACACATGACCAAAATGTGGGGTGCGGTGACGCATGACCAGTTCTTTTGGCATATTAAGTGCCGCCAGGGTATCTTTTTCAAACTTATCAGGATCAATGTTTTCTGGATCTGCCATATGGAATTTCATGTCCATCAAGGCAGAAGCCAAGTATTCTGTGGTACCGAACCCTTGGTTAAATGTAGCCGCTTTTTTGATTTTAGCAATCAAATCTTTAGGGATGACTTCACCGGTTTTTTGGTGTTTCATGTAATTGTTGATGACTTCATCTGTTGATAACCAGTGTTCCAACAACTGTGATTGAAATTCAGTGTAATCACGAACACCGCCGTTTGAACTTGGGTATTTTACATTGGATGATAAGAAATGTAAGGCATGACCAAATTCATGGAAAAAGGTTTCAGCATCACTCCAGGAAACCAATACAGCATCACCAGGTGCTGGTTTAACAAAGTTTGAGTTATTTGAAGACAGAACGGTCACTTTGCCATCATAAGATTCATATGTTCGGTATTGACTGGCCCAGGCGCCTGATCTTTTGCCTGGTCTTGCGAATGGGTCTAAGTACCATAAACCAATGTGGTCACCTGTGGTTTTGTTGGTGACTTCCCACACCTTAACATCTTCATGATAAACAGGTACTTTGCCCTCTGGTAAGGCGGTGAACTTAAAGTTAAACAGTTCACCTGCGACAAAAAACATGGCTTCACGTAAATTATCTAACTGTAAATACTGTTTGACTTCATTGGAATCTAAGTCGTATTTTTTCTGACGTACTTTCTCTGCGTAATAACGGTAGTCCCAAGGCTCTATGGTGATGTTGTGCCCCAATTCATCAGCCACAGCTTGCATGTCTTCCACCTCTTCTTTAACCCGAGCGATGGCAGCTGGCCAAACCGCTTCCATCAAGTTCATGGCATTTTCTGGGGTTTTGGCCATGCGGTTTTGCAAACGCCATTCTGGGTAGTTTTTATGACCTAATAACTCAACTCGTTCACGGCGCAACTTTAATATTTTAACAATGTTTTCATTGTTGTCATATTCGTCACCGTTGTCGCCACGAGAATAATAGTTGGTCCAAACTTGTTTGCGCAATTCGCGTTCATTAGAGTAAGTCAAAAATGGATCCATGGAAGAACGGGTGTTGGTGATGGCGTACTGCCCTTCCTTATCTTTGTTCTTAGCCGCTTGGGCAGCTGAGTTAATCAATGATTCAGGTAAGCCGCTGAGTTGATCTTTATTTAAGAATGTCACATAACCTTCTTCATCATGTAATACATTGTTGCTGAAGTTGGTATAAATGCTGGAGAGCTCTTTATTGATGGCGGCATAACGTTTTTTAGCAAACTCATCTAAGTTAGCACCATTCATAGCAAAACCTTCATAGGTGCCTAACAC
>JBPOFV010000531.1:0-2148 GCA_051252335.1 Marinicella sp.
GATCTCCCTTGGTGGATAACAATCAAGTTGCCATCAATTTCAATGACAACAAAGATTTAAACCCATACATTCAATTTGAACATCCTGTTCCTTTTCTACCTAATTTCAAGTTACAACAAAACCACATTGAATCCAGCGGTTTTATCCCAGTTTCAGATCCTACATTTTTAGATGGCCAAGAAGTGATGGTGCGTGGCGATATGAATTTTTCACATGTTGATTTGATGCTTTATTACGAACTATTGGATAACTGGATTAATCTTGATCTTGGCATCAGTGCTAAATACTTTGATGGCTATCAACGGTTTAAATACCAAACTGAGATAGATGATGAATTGGATTTTGACCATTTAATTCCTATGCTATATATCAAAGGGCAGTTTGACTTACCATTAACGGGCTTATCAGCAGCAGCAACGGTAGAAGCTTTAAGTTTTGACAGCAATAAGGTCACTGATATTGAACTGGCATTGAAATATCAGTTTAAGTTTGGATTAGGCATGGATGTTGGCTATCGCACTTTGGATATTGATTTAAAAAACATCAACAGTTTTAAAAGTGATATGAAAATGCAAGGCCTGTTCATCGGCGGGTATTTTGAGTTTTGATGCATTAACTGGCATCAGAATTTGAACAGAGCTTGTTGATTTATTTGAGCCAAGTCATGTTTTCAAACAATCGATTGAAAAGCGCCTCAAACCAGGCGCTTTTTTAGTTACAATAATGTATCGATTAATTTGGCTTGAACATGACAATTATCAGTGAAAATTTTGAAGATTCAATTCAGCTATTAACATCTAAATTGGCTGACAAATGGATAGTTGGAACACCATTAGGGATCGGTAAACCCAATCCATTGATCAACGCAATTTACCATCATGCCAAAGATAACCAAAAAATAAGTTTAGAAATATTCACAGCCTTGTCATTGGAAATACCACAAGGTAATTCCTTGTTAGAAAGACGTTTCTTGCAAAGTTTTACGCAACGCTTCTTTGGTCCATATCCAGAGTTGGGTTACATTCAAGATGTCAAAAAGAACCAATTGTCTGAAAACATCATTGTTCGAGAATTTTATTTTCAATCAGGCAAAATGTTAAGGTCCCATACCGCACAACAACATTATGTCAGTAGCAATTACACCCATGTTGCCAGAGACATGGTTGATCGTGATGTGAATGTGATTTTACAAATGGTTGCTGTGAAAAGAACATCTCAAGGTACGCGTTATAGTTTAAGTTGTAACCCCGATTTAACGGCAGATATTCTCAGAATTGCCGCAGAAAAAGGGAAACCAAAACCCACAGTGCTTGCCATGGTCAATGACAAATTGCCATTCATGGGTGGGCAGGCTGAAGTGGCTGCTGATTTCTTTGATTTGATACACGATAACCCCGAATGTTATTTTGAGCCCTTTGCAACACCCGCGCAAACTATTAACCACACCGATTACAGCATCGGATTACTGGCCAGTACTTTGATTCAAGATGGTGGTACTTTACAAATTGGCATTGGTTCTTTGGCAGATGCTTTGGTATACAGTACCCAGTTACGTCATCAGAACAACGACATTTACTTAAAACTATTGACTGAATCCGGGATACAAGAAAAAAACCAAACATTGATTAAACAGGTAGGTGATTTGAATTCATTTTCTCAAGGCTTGTATGCAGCCAGCGAAATGTTTGTAGAAGGCTTTGCTCATTTATTTGATGCTGGTGTGCTAAAGAGAAAAGTCTATCCTGATGCTGAAATTCAACAACTGCTGAATACTGGTGAATTGAGTGAACGCATTGAAACCAACATACTTGATACGCTATTAAGACATACTGTGATTGATTACAGAATGACTCAAAGACAGTTTGATCGGCTGCAAAAGCTCGGTATATTTAAACCTAACTTATCTTTCACTGCTGGAGTTATTACGGATGCTTTGGGTAATCAGTATGTAGTAGATTTACATAATGAGCAGTATAAAACGGAGATTGAGGAAAACTGTTTGGGCGATCATTTGCAACAAGGCGCTGTATTGCACGCAGCATTTTTTATGGGCTCCAAACGATTTTATGCTTGGTTGCATCATTTAACAGCCGAATACAGATCATGGTTCCAAATGACGCCGGTCAGTCAAATCAATGAATTGTACGG
>JBPOFV010000532.1:0-2146 GCA_051252335.1 Marinicella sp.
GTTATGACGTCATCATGCCATTATTCAAGTTGGAGAAAAAATACATGCCAACTGTTGAAAGAATATTAGACAAAGTTCATCAAGTATTGGAGGTTTCATGAGCATATTTAAATTACCAGATCTAGGCGAAGGTTTACCGGATGCAGAAATTGTTGAATGGCATGTAAAAGTTGGAGACAAAGTTGAAGTCGATCAACCCATGGTTTCAATGGAAACTGCCAAAGCCGTCGTTGATGTACCCGTACCTGTTGCTGGCGTAGTCAGCAAATTGTTTGGTGAACCTGGCGATGTCATTGATACAGGTTCTGCATTGATTGAATTCAATACTGGTGAAGAAAACAATGATTCACCAACTGAAGATAATGATTCTGTTGATACGCCAGCTAAATTGCGCGCCGAAGCCGAACAAGTCTTGATGGACTTGGACCAAGATGGAGAAGCAGAACAAGCACCTGAGAAAGAAGCCATTGGTACAGTTGTTGGCCAAATGGAATCCTCAGATAAAGTGGTTGATAGCATGACAGATTTTGGTGGTAAAAAAGCAGCACCAGCTGTTCGAGCACTGGCCAAGAAGTTAGGTGTTGATTTAGCCCATGTTACAGCCACTGGTGCAGGTGGCGTTATACGTCCATCTGATGTGAAAGCAGCTGCGAACAATCCTGTCAAGCAAGCAGCAGCCCCTACTCCACAAACGAAAAAACCTGAAGTTCAACCGAAACCAGCATCTTCGACTCAAGCGCCAACACCTCCACCAAAATCTACTGTTGTGGTGGACGATCAATGGCAACAAGTTAAAGGTTCACGCAGAACCATGGCCCGTGTTATGCAAAATGCACATGCTCATGTAGTTCCAACAACCATTATGGATGATGCCGATATCAATAAATGGCAAGCTGGTGAAGACATCACGGTTCGATTGATTCGCTCACTGGTTGTGGCAGCCAAAGCTGAACCCACCTTAAATGCATGGTTTGATGGAGAAAAACTTGCCAGAAGACTGATCAATCATGTTGATATTGGTATTGCAGTTGATACTGAAGATGGCTTATTCGTACCAACCATGAGAAATTGCAACAGCATGTCTGCTGATCAAATTCGTGAGGCGATGAATACCATCAAAGGTCAGGTTAAATCTCGCAGCATTCCACCTGAAGACATGAAAGATTACACCATCATGTTATCTAATTTCGGTGTTTATGCAGGTCGTTATGCCACTCCAGTCATCACGCCTCCTTGTGTTTCTATCATTGCCGCAGGAAAGTTAAGACACGATGTTGTTCCTGTTTTAGGTGGTATGGAAGCACATCGCATCATACCGCTTTCTTTAACATTCGATCACAGAGCTGTCACAGGTGGCGAAGCTGCCAGATTCTTAGCGGCCATGATTAATGACTTAGGAAAAAGTCGATAAGAAAAGTTAATTTTTCATTAAAACCCATTTTAAAACGCCTGATTTATTTTATCAGGCGTTTTTTTTTGTAATAAATATCATTGGCGATGGTCATATCTCTGTGCTTATAATAAACACAGAAACAAATCTGTAAATGGTTGATCGTGTATTAACTCAAATTTACCAATGTTTTTATGTTACTTTTATTTAATCATTCATCCCCTCGGAGGAGATATTTATGAAAAATTTTAAATTAAAACCTGTTAATGCAGCTATCGCAGCAGCTGTTACTGTAGTTGGAGCTGGCGCTTTAATGAGTGGAACAGATAATCCATTTGGTCAAAACGACTTGAATGATGGTTATCAAAATGCTGATGGCCGTATTGCCAAAGCCGATGGGTCTAAAGAAGGCAAATGTGGCGAAGGCAAATGTGGTGGCGACGACAAAGCTGAAGGCAAAAAAGCTGAAGGCAAATGCGGTGAAGGCAAATGTGGCGGCGACGACAAAAAAGCTGAAGGCAAATGCGGCGAAGGCAAATGTGGTGAAGGTAAAAAAGATCACAAAAAAGCTGAAGGCAAATGCGGTGAAGGCAAATGTGGTGGCGACGACAAAAAAGCTGAAGGCAAGTGTGGCGAAGGCAAATGTGGCGGCGACGACAAAAAAGCTGAAGGCAAATGCGGCGAAGGCAAATGTGGCGGCGACGACAAAAAAGCTGAAGGCAAATGCGGCGAAGGCAAATGTGGCGGCGACGACAA
>JBPOFV010000533.1:0-2140 GCA_051252335.1 Marinicella sp.
GTAATCAGCAATATAACAAGGCGTTCCAGTTGTCTCCCAAAGCTCCGCGCCTTTGTGGTCATTGCGCTGGCGCTCCATTTATACCACAAATGCTCTCCACTTTGGGAGCAACTGAGCTAGGCGTTATCTGTACTTAACATGTGGCTTATCGTCGTCAGAACAAAATCAGCTAAAAGTCATAAGAACGTCAGGTATTTTGAAACTGATTTGGTTAAATTAACCGTTTATTCATTCACATTAAAGCGAAGTTAAATAGTTCGTTGATCTCAAAATAGAAAAAAATTATGAAGCATATTTATATTTCAATTATTCTGCTGTATTCCGTTCTACCTATGACCAGTCAAAGTCAAGATGAATTTCCAGTCCTCGAAGGACCTTATTTGGGGCAGAAGCTCCCCGGTTTAACGCCCGAGGTTTTTGCACCTGGCATTATTTCAACAAAGGGCTGGGAATATGGTGTGGTCTTTGCACCTGGCATGAAAGAAATCTACTTCATTAGAGAGGTAGATGCTGAGACAAACCCTAAAGAGGAGTTTGTTGTTTTTGAAAGAATCAACAATAGGTGGCATGAGCGCGTTATATCGCCCAGAAGAGGGACGCCCACCCTCTCACCGGATGGGAAGATAATGTATTTTGGCAGAAGTTATAGGGAGCGCACTGACACGGGTTGGTCAGAACCCAAAAAGCTTGGTCCGGATTTCGAAGAGATAGCCATCATGCGTGTAACGGCATCGGCTAAGGGCACCTACGTGCTTGATGAAGCAGCGGAGAAAAGTGTTCTTCGCTATTCTCGGCTGGTAGACGGGGTTCGGGAGGCACCCAAGCCACTCCCAGAACAAATCAATACCGGCGAACATAATGCGCATCCCTTTATCGCGCCGGACGAAAGTTATATTATCTGGGATGGTCAAAGAAATAGCCCTGTCCGTAATGCTGATCTGTTTATCAGTTTTCGGCAGAGCGATGGCACATGGGGTGAGGCTATCAAAATGGGCGATACAATAAATACTGGTGCGTCGGAGTTTGCCGCTTTTGTAACGCCAGACGGCAAATACCTTTTCTTCAACCGCGATATGGGACCAGACAACACTGACACATTCTGGGTGGATGCGCGGATTATTGATAACCTAAGGCACAAACAGAAACCCTAAAACAAAGATAATGAGCAGATTGCTCTACATTGGAATACAAGTGAATGAAAGATAACAAATAAAACCACGCGGATCGAATTTCGGCTTTACCTCAATCCGCCCGGTGTTTTAGGCGTTAGGCGGTACCAACTATGTGTGAAGTAACAACAATTGAGCCATTGCTTAAAACAACTTGTAAACTAATAGTGGAAGACAATATTCTTCTTAATGATTCACTGCGCTCACAGATGCATAATGTTGTTCGTCACCTGATTACAGAGACTCGTGAAAATATTCTTTCGGCAATGCTAAAAATGCATAAGTACCTTGAAGAAGAATGTGGCGACCTTGACATTAAGGGTTCAAACCCCATTGCCATCAAGTTTGAAGTTAATTTTGATATTAAACAATTAATTATTAAGGAATCATATATGAACGTTGAAAAAAACCTTATTTCAATATTTTTGGGATTGATAGCTACATTTTTTACTGTGGCTTGCCATGCGAATGAAAAATCATACACGGCTATAGAGCGGTCAAACCTGAATAAAGCCATTTATTGTATGGAAATATTAGAAAGCAGAAACGATCTGAAACCGTCAGTAAGAATTGATATTTTACGTAACGAGTGTTATTCCGATAATTTTGTTGAACATTCACCTCATATCAGCGGTGGTCGAGAAGGGCTTTTCAGATTATTTGAAAATCGATATAAAGAATATCCAGAGCTTTCGATGACTATAAAGCGAAGTGCTTCGGAAGGTGACCTGGTTTGGTTGCACCTTCATGTCAAGCGAACACCGGAGTCTCTCGGAGCCGCCATCATACATATTTTTCGAATGGAATATGGCATGATAGTGGAGCATTGGGGGGTAGGACAGCCGGTTCCAGACGCGCCTAAAAATAAGAACTCAATGTTTTAATTTATTTTATGATTATACTTAAACTTAAATTTGGATGAAGGTTTGTTTTTATTATCTAATTAAAGACTATAAATATAAACTACTCCA
>JBPOFV010000534.1:0-2130 GCA_051252335.1 Marinicella sp.
GACCAATGAAGAAATGCAAAGATGTCATTATTTGGTTAGAATGCCAGCCAATCCAGAGTATTCATCATTGAATTTAGCCGCTGCTGTACAAGTAGCCGCATATGAAATAAGAAAACAAGGGTTGAACTTATCCAAACCTGTCAGTATGCCATCAAGCAAAGATGAAATTCCATTCGCTGATGCTGCAAAAATGCAAAGCTTTTACCAACATTTATTTGCCGTGATGCATGAAGTTGACTTTATGCATGAGCAAAACGAAGTTTCATTAACAGAAAAAATTCGCATGATGTTCAATCGGTTGAACATTGAAAAGCATGAGATGGATATTTTAAGAGGTTTTTTGAGCGCAGTTAATAAGAAGGTAAAAAAATGAAGGTTATTTGCTTTTGTTTAATTTATTTCTTGACAGTTTTTTCCTAAGCGGTAAAATGCGCATCTCTTGTGAAACAAGACGTACCAATTTTCCCCGGTAGCTCAGCTGGTAGAGCGGGTGACTGTTAATCACTAGGTCGGCGGTTCAAGCCCGTCCCGGGGAGCCAAACATTAAAAAAACCGCTTAATTAAGCGGTTTTTTTTTGCGTGAGATATGTGCAGGACAATCATTGAGATCAAATTGTGATTGTTTGCAATGGATTTGACGTCAAGTTTTACAATATATGGGTTATACCTAAAGGAAATTTAAGAATAAATTTAAATTTTGGCAAACATTGACATATTCGGTTACTTGGTGCTGCCTGATTTTAGGATTTGCGATCATGTAACAGGTGCGGAAAGCCAAGTTAATATGCGCTTAACTGGGCATTGATCTGCATCACAAGACAGTATGATTGTGACTATTCATGGCTGGTAAAAGTAGGCCTTGATGTGAATATGTACTTAAAGCAAGAATTTAATGATTAAATCGTGTTCTCCGTTAAGGCATTGATGAAATTTTACAAGTCATCATGTAAAATAGCCCGCTTCGTTTAATTGAACATTCATTGGAATAAATATATGGCATTTGAAGAATACGATGATTATGAACAAGAGCAGCTGGTCAAGGAATGGCTGAGTAAAAACTGGTTCACTATAGTTGCGGGTATAGCATTGGGAATCGGTGGTCTGTGGGGTTATGGCCAATGGCAAAATTCTAACATCACAAAAAACCAAGCTGCAGCGGCTGAATTTACACAATTAGAAGCTGCTATGTTATTGGATGACACAACTGATATTGATGAGTTATTAGCTAAATATGAAGGCGAGTATGGCAGTAACATCTATTCCATACAGGCACGCTTACAAGCTGCGAATAAAATGATTGCTGCAGATGATATTGCTGCTGCTAAATCACAGTATCAAACTTTGATTGATGCAAAACCTGACAAACCGATTGCCGAGCTGGTTCGATTGAGATTAGCCAGATTATTGGTTTCAGAAGGAGAGTATACTGCTGCATTATCAGAATTAAGCATGGTTCAATCTAAGGCATATCAAACCATTGTTGAAGAAATCATTGGCGATATCTATGTGGCTCAAGGTGATACTGCCAAAGCCCAAGATGCGTACCAGTTAGCTTTGAATGAAGGTGAGGGCTATTCGGGTAAACAAATAGTTGAAATGAAATTAGCTGATATTAAAGTCGCTGAATGATTAGTTTTCGTAGCGCTGAATTAATAATAAACCCATCATAAATAGATCATTACCAGAGGTGTAGTACATGAATCGTTTTCCAATATATATATTACTGTTGTTGTTAGCTGCTTGTGGTAATAAGAAAGATGAAGTTAAACCCAGTGAATTAGTTGATTTAACTGAAACAGGTAACATCAAATCATTATGGACTAGAAAGTTTGAAGCCTCAGAAAGAGCCTTTGGCTATAAGCTGATTCCAGCACATAACAATGGCAATCTTTATGTGGCGACGCAATCTGGCATGGTTTATAGCTTAAATGCCAAAACAGGAGCCACCAATTGGGAAACAAATCTGGACTCTGAGATCAGTGCTGGACCTGGTGTTGGTGATACTGTTTTAGTCGTTGGCGGGCCTGAGGGTCAAGTGGTTGCTATGGATATCGACAGCGGTACAGTCTTGTGGCAAACCACTGTTTCATCAGAAGTATTGAGCCCACCTGTTATCGACCGAAATAAAGT
>JBPOFV010000535.1:0-2124 GCA_051252335.1 Marinicella sp.
GCTAAAAGGGTTGGCTCTGGCGTTGTTGGTTTTCTGGATTGGTCGCCGCATTGCTAAGTTTATGTCAAACTTAACGGCCAAAGCTTTAACCAAAGCTGGTAATGATCCAATTTTAGTGAATTTTTTGCGCAACCTGGTTTATTACATCATTCTGGTGGCAGTTATTATCATGGCATTAGGTCAGCTGGGTGTACAAACCACGTCATTGATTGCAGTGATGGGTGCAGCAGGCTTGGCCATTGGTTTGGCTTTGAAAGATTCATTGTCAAACTTTGCATCTGGTGTGATGCTGGTTATGTTCAGACCATTCAAATTAGGTGATGTGGTTGAAGTGGCAGGTAAAACTGGTAAGGTTCAAGAAATCAGAATTTTCAGTACCATCATCAACACACCTGACCAAAAAGAAATGATTGTACCCAATGGGTTGATTACTGCAGACGTGATCACCAATTTCACTGCACAAAAAACCCGTCGAGTGGACTTGGTTATTGGCGTCAGCTATGACGATGACATAAAAACAGCTAAAAGTATCATTGAAAAAACAGTGGTTGCTCATGAGTTGGTTCTGAAAGACCCTGCACCGACTATCATGGTGTTAGAGTTGGCCGATTCGAGTATTAATTTTGCAGTCAGACCATGGTGTAAGACAGAAGACTACTGGACCGTATACAGTGATTTGTTAGAACAACTAAAATACAACATTGAGGCAGGTGGTTGTAGCTTTCCATACCCACAAACTGATGTGCATTTACATCAAGCCAAGTAAAAACAAAATGGTTTTATAAAAAAGGCCGGTATATCCGGCTTTTTTTATGATCAGTTGATTTTTACTTCAGTGTGCTCATGGTGTACTTCTAAGTGTGAGTTAATGGGTTTTATTTAATGCCCACAACAACCAAACGTTCTGCATTCAAATCGTAGTCTTCCTTGGTCAGTGAGCCATAGATGTGAATATTTTTAAAGCCAGCGAGTTTGAACATATGAGTTAACTCGTCTGCAGAATAGACAAAATGCTCATACTCCCAACGGTAAGCTTGGTTATTTTTAACTAAAATCCATTCATTTGAATATACACTCATGTTGTTTATGAGTAGCGGCCGCTCAAAGCGCAAATCTCCATTGTCGTACTCAGTACAATGAACCGGTTCAATCGCATGGGCTGCCTGTTCCTTGCCAAATGTATCAACCACCAAAGCACCACCTTGGTTCAGCCAATTGTATGCATTATTAAGTACTTGTTGATTCTCAGTGGGTTTACTGTAATAACCAAAAGAAGTGAATAGATTGGTAATTAGGTCGAATTTTTGTGCAGGTTCATATGCCAATAAATCACAATGAACCAAGTTGGCATTCAATTGTTCTTGATCTATGTGGTTTGCTGCTTGGTTTAACAAATATGCGCTTAAATCAACGCCAGTAATGTTGATACCAAGTTTGGCAAAACCCAAAACATGTCGACCAGGGCCACAGGCCAAATCAAGTGCAGACTTGACGGGTCGATCAAGCAATGAAAGGACTTGTTTACATTCTTCATTGGCCGTGACAAAGCTCTCATGATCAAACATACAATCATAAAAAACTTCCCACATTTCATTGTTATCAAACCAAGACATATAAATCCAAGGCAAAAAAAAGACACTTTAATGCAAAAGTGTCTTTTGGTGTTACTTTTGTGTGACTTATCTTTCGTCTACAACGACAGCATCAGCTGCATTTTTTGCCACTGAAGCCATGCCGTTTTTACAGCCACTGTCAGTCTTATACATTTGAGACCGGCCAATTTCTTGACCATTATTGGCTTTAATTACAAAATAAGTGCGCCCGTCTTTGGCTTCTCTGCACTCATATTTAGATTCGTCCCCTGCATTGGTTTTAACTGATTCAATGCCATTTTCACACCCAGAAGCTGAACTGTAGCCTTGTGATTGTAGAATCACTTCTCCGTTGCCCGCTTTCAATACGAAATAATCTTTGTTGTCTTTACCTCTAGTTATACAAAATTTACCTGCCATGATTATTGACTCTCAAAATGGGTGGTCTTTATGTTGTTATGATGCATAACTACGACCACAATTCAAATAATAAATATCCTATGAGGACATTTTCCTCTATCCATATTAAAAT
>JBPOFV010000536.1:0-2120 GCA_051252335.1 Marinicella sp.
CGCAGCTGCATAGGAGTATGCAACCAATTTGGGCGGTACAGATCCACATGCAGGCCAATCATTCTTGACAGACATTGTTAAAGCGCGTTCCATAGGTCAGATTCTCACTGGGGAACCAGTGGTAGGTTCACGCGGCTTGGCTGATTCAATGGCTCGAATGAAGTTAAACTTTGATGTATTGAAAACTCAAATGGGCTTCAACAATCCACAGGTAGAAACCAATCGTTTCTCATTGCGATATGAGTTATTCAGGATTGGTGATGATGAAGATTCAGATCAAACATGGCGAGATCAACTGGAAGCATCCAGAGTGAACAACCTGTGGGAAATCCCTGAGTTCAGACGGTATGCAAGACCATTTGCTCCTGAAGAAGCGGGACCACAGCCTGGGATTGTGATTACTTTTGATACCAATGTATTATTTGGTTTGAACTTCTTTGGAAATGCATTGGGACCCAATGACAGTGCCTACGATGCTTCTCAGTTTTCCACCAGGATCAGGGGAATTGGGACATGGTTTGAGTCTTACAATAATTTACCATTGGCCAGTACCCCCAGGATGTATTTAATTCCTGTTGGTGCAGATGTTATGCGATCCCCGAATGCGGATGATTTCAGTGTCAGGCAATGGCAAATTCTTGATCAAGTGGTGCCGGTGCCCTTGCCATTAGGTGCTACTGACCTTGATGCACATGACTGGTTACCATCGATTGATAATCAAATTGGTGATCCTACACAGATACGACGTTATTCGCAGTATCTAGCACATCACTATTCAGAACCGTTTGACTCATCGCAAATTATCTCCAGTTCGCGACTGGTTGGGCGTTCAGTGTGGAATCGCAAATGGATGATGATCATTCCAGGAGCCAGTTTCCTGAATGATCCAAATGAAGGTTTAGATACCTTTATCAATGGACAATTGATCCCATCAGGTGATGGTGAACGAGATGGTGAAGGTGTAGATGACATACACTTATTCTTTACAACTTACTCTTATTCAGGAAATTGATCATGAAAAATAATGCAAAACAAATCACATTGATCTGTATCTTGATGCTTGGAATTTCAGATGTATTTGCCAAGTTGTCACAGCCTGATTACATTCTGTACGGGACTGCTACATGGTTTGGAGCTCCGTTGGCCAATGAAACAGAAATCACTATTTATTTAAATAATCAGCTGGTAACAGTTTCAAAATATGCCATGGGTTCAGATGAAAATCTAAATGACCTGTATGCATTGCGAGTTCCTATGGACAGTAATGATCCCCGAGTTTTTGGCCATGCCAGACCGGGAGATCCAGCTTCCATATTTATCAATGGCAGTTTAGTGGCAGATGTTCTTATTGGTGATTATGGTGTCGCAGAACGTTTAGATATAGATCCAAGTAATCTTGCCGGTGGCTCATCTGTATTAGCCATTCTGGCAGGAGAAGTTTCAGAGGGTAATGCTGGCCAAACAATGTTGCCTATGCAAATCACTTTATCTAATTCTGCTGATGCCATTGTGTCAGTAGATTGGGAAAACACAGATGGATCTGCCATTGGTGGTGATGACTGCTCATTCGACGTTGATTACATTAACAGCAGTGGTACGGCAGAAATTGCCATTGGTGATACTGAAACAATCATTGAAATACCAGTTTGTGGCGATACCATGATTGAGTCCAGTGAAACATTCGAAATTGTAATCAGTAATTCACAAAACGCAATTATTCAGTTTGATCGAGCAACTGGTACCATTCTTGATGACGATGGATTACCTGAGCTTAGGGTTTTTGATGCTGTAATTTTTGAGCCTGCTTCTGGTTCATTGATTCATGAATTTGAACTCAAACTGTCTCGAGCTTACGACCAAGTTGTCAGTGTGAATTACACCACAGTCGCTGGCTCAGCAACTGAAGGCGTGGATTATTTAGCCACTTCGGGTACCTTGACTATACCTATAGGCACGACCTCTGCAGTCATACCTTTGACAGTCTTCTCAGATGGTGAGCCTGAGTCAATTGAAACCATGACCGTTGCACTTTCTAGTCCAGTCAATGCCCAGTTGGTATCAACACAGATACAAGCCTTCATTATCGAAGCACTTACCCGTCTTGGTCCCGAATTATGGAG
>JBPOFV010000537.1:0-2119 GCA_051252335.1 Marinicella sp.
TTCTTAGTAGCATAGTGAATTCTCAAAGAATATTGTCATTGCGAGGAGCGAAGCGACGTGGCAATCTGTTACGTTCGCAGCTGCATTTGGAGATTGCCACAGTCGTTCCTCTTTCGCAACGACGTGAGTTTTGTTTTGGTCGGTGATGTGTTTGGTTATGCTTCTTAATAGCATCAGTTATATCTCTTTTTGTGTTTCAGAAGCATCAATTATTTTCTTAACGATCGACTGTAGTTTTATCAATGCTTCTCTATCTTGTTTGGCATTTCTACGTTGGATTTGGAACATGGCCATCATTTGTGATAGTCGGTTGATAAAAGTTTGGTTTTTGGCCAATTCATCGAAATTATATTTAATTTTTGTATGGCCATTTGGTTCAAAATCAGATTCTATAAACTGCCAGTAACTACTGACTATGTTAAGGTGTTTTCTTCTATTTTCCTTCATATGCAGCGCATGTTCTGCAGTGTCTTTTAAGCGTTGTTCAGTTAATCCAATCAATTCCCTCAGTTCAAGATCACTGATTAGCGCCATTCTTCCTGATGACTTTAACTCCTGAACAGCCAAAGACTCTCGAATATGTATTGGAGCGTATCCAAAGAACGCTAAACCTCTACCAAAAGAATCTGCTTCCACAGGGTTTAAAACGCCTGTTGTTAATGCATTTAGGACAATTTCTTGTAAGGCTGCTTGATCATCATACCATTCCAAACCATCATCAATACCTTTGATCAAACGGCCTGTATCAAGATATATTCGTTCTAAATATACTAACTCTAATGTTCGGTTAGCACGATCTGCATTCCAATTAGCGACTTGGATACCGATAAAAACACCAACGACAACAATCAGAAAGTCAATAAAAACAGCAAACCAGTTTTGCTCAGAGACATGTTTTGTGATTCTTCTTAGTAGCATAGTGAATTCTCAAAGAATATTGTCATTGCGAGGAGCGAAGCGACGTGGCAATCTGTTACGTTCGAAGCTGTATTTGGAGATTGCCACAGTCGTTCCTCCCTCGCAATGACGTGAGATTTTTTTTGGTCGGTGATGTGTTTTGTAATGCTTCTTAATAACATCAATGTCGCTCCAGTTCTTGAATAAGGCTTTCAGCCTGGACATCAAAATATTCAATAAAGCTTAATATACGTGCGTTCTGAGAAAAAAGTAAGCTGAGCTCCTTGGTTAAACCTTTTTCAGTATGAATTTTCGCAGCTGCCTCAACAATATTAGCTGCTAAATCAGGAACTGGACAAGCTGTGTAATAATTTTGATTATTTTCTAGAATATCACTCGGATCTGCACCAATCACATTACAATCACCCATGATGTAATCGGTGATTTTCCAATCTATAAGGCCGCGCGAATGGTCACGGAATACTGAGTCAAATTTAAACGTCTGTCCTGCCTCTAACGCAGCGTCTTGATAGTAGTCGCGCATTTGTCTGAGCACAGCATCATCACTGACCAAGTTCAATTTACCGGCATTCAACAGTTGATTATAGACTTGAGCAGAAGGTTGGAACGGCCACATACCACCGGCCTTATCTACATTACGAACAAAGTTCCATTGCGCATCTAGAGCATCTGGCAAGTCATTAGTCAGTGTTTTGTCTACATCTATGATTGCTTGTTTAACTTCAATGTAAAATTTTTTTCTCAAAGTATAGACATCACGGTCATTTTGTAAATCTGCGATTAAATTGGCCCTGAATGTATCCGCTTCTTGCCTAATATTTTTTTCATCATTCCAATTGGCCACTTGGATGCCAATAAACACACCGACCACCACAATAATGAAGTCGATAAAAACCGCGAACCAGTTTTGCTCAGAGACATGTTTTGTGATTCTTCTTAGTAGCATAGTAAATTCTCAAAGAATATTGTCATTGCGAGGAGCGAAGCGACGTGGCAATCTGTTACGTTCGAAGCTGCATTTGGAGATTGCCACGGTCGTTCCTCCCTCGCAATGACGTGAGTTTTGTTTTGGTTTATAACGTGTTCATTGACCCGGCGTAATAGCATTAATTAGGTCCCTCACAGGTCATGGCCCAATCCAACACAGTCTCAATCAATTTCAACCTAGACCAAGAAAAAGCATGGTCACCTGGAATAATGC
>JBPOFV010000538.1:0-2113 GCA_051252335.1 Marinicella sp.
GGAATGGTGACAGTCGAACCGGCTTCAAAGCCATCACAATCAGCAACCAACGCCGTATTGTCATTGGCTGGATCAGGTGTGACAGAACATGTGCCTGTAGTAGGCGCTGTTGTATCAATTCCGTTGGTTACTGTGGTTGTTGGAGAAATGTTGCCAACAGGAAGTTCTTGGAAAGCTGAAATATTTTCACCATCAATTGGGCTTGGTGACAATGTACAAGACCAAGAGCCACCAACTTGGACAGTTGTTGTACATGAAGAACCTGAAGGTGTTGAAACTGTGACTGTGGCACCTGGTTCACCCGTTCCACTGACCGGAGCGCCATTGGTGGGTGAATTAATAACAGGAGCTGCTGGTGCGACAGTTATTGTGATGGTCTCTGGTGCAGTTAATGTATCTGAAATGGTGAAGTTTGTATCTGTACCAGTTACTGTGACAGAACTATTGAATGTATTGGTGCCAACAGTAAATATTCCACTGCCAGCTGTGAAACTGTTGGCAACAGTTTTGGTGGCAGTTGGATCATTTCGTTCTCCATAATTGCCTAATAAGGCAGATAAATCTGTTCCTACATCATTGCTGGTGTCACCAATAACGGCAACTTGAAAAGTTTCTGTACCTCTATTAACTACATTTTGACATATATAGAAAGTGTCTCCATGAGCAAATGAATTGGTGTCAAGTTCATCGATACAATTGGCATCTGAACTGACAAAGAATTGATGATCAACACCAGCAAAAGTAACATCCAAGCACACTTCTGTGATGGCACCTACATCTTGTGCATATCCATCAGTAATTCTTGCAATCCATGTACCATTAATATTGTCTCCATTAAAATTACTTAATGGATCAATAGGTGTTGCTATACCTTGTATCGCTGGATCACCTGGATTTGAAACATTAAAAACATAAGGATCGCCAATCACTCCAGAACCTGAAGCCACTGTGTAATCAGTGTTACCAGTACAATAAACATTTTCATTAGCAATGGTTAAATTGACACCACCGCCGGTGTCACTGAACTCGATGTCATAACCACCTTCGTTACAGCTTGAGCCACCAGAACCTGTTGAAGGTGGTATGGTGCCATTGCCTAATTGCCATAAATGTACATTGGTATTATCAGGAGATATCAGGCGGCCACCCAAGTCTCCTGAATAGGTATGTATCAGTCTAAATTCTGCTGAACGTACAGTATAAGCAGTTGTAAATGCATCGCCAACATCACCTGCATCAAGAGTAATAGGAATATCTTGGGTTGCAAGATCTTGTAAATCCCACTCACCAGGGATAGAAGGGGTCACGCACAATTCAGTTTGTGATTGGGCTGATGTAACACATAATAATAACATGACAGCTGTGAAGCTGAATTTGAATCTAACGCTCATAAACACACACACTTTTGAAAATAATGTGTGACTTATATCACAAAAAACGAGCCAATCAAGTGCGAAAAAATAAAAACTGTGAACTATGCCTCATTTTGTTACAAAAATTAATCCACTTGAAACAAAAGTTAACAAGTCTGATATTGATACATGTTTATATGACAATTCATGTCACCAGTAAATATTATGCAAAAACATCAATTTATGGATCAATCCTGTTGTGTTGTGGTACCAGCTGTATGGCACTATTTTCGTAACCCTCATCAGTTGCAATTTGCAATAATTTTTCCAGTATGTGTTTGGAGATTTTTGGCTTTCTGGCCATAATCCACAGGTAATCTCTTTTGGTACGACCGATGATGGTGTACTGGTAGTTAGGGTCTACATAGACAATAATATATTCAGATTTAAATGGCCACAAGAATTGCATTTTCCATTCGGCATTGGAAGAGTTTTCGCTGACCACAAAGCCGGTGGGATTGTATTGTTTTTTGGGACCATCAAAGCTGTCCTTGTTAAAAGAAAATGTCGTGTCAATTACACCTGGTTTAATTCGATGATAACTTTCCATTGCATTGTGCGCACCTTTTTCAATAAAAGTAGGGATATTTGCAATGACGTACCAATCTCCCATAAAAGCATCAAGGTTGACTCGTTCAGCCATTCTAATGGGTGGACTTTGACGACATGATTGAAAGGTTATCAATAAAACAGTAATCATG
>JBPOFV010000539.1:0-2112 GCA_051252335.1 Marinicella sp.
CTGGAACAGTTCACCAGGGAATGAGCGTTCATCCAAGCCTAAAATATAAGTGATTTTAAATGGAATGGGACGCATCGGTTGGAGTGATGCACAAACCATGCCGCCACTGAGGTAGTTACCTTTACTGGCGGATAGATGAATAAACTCTTGCTCAATAAAATACCGAATATCTGCCAAGCTCATCATCACTTGCCCGGCATTTTCAACCAGCCTATCCATTGACACACTGAGTGCCAGTCTGACTTGTTCTTCTTTATAGAGCCCCTCAGGTATAGCTATAAAGCTTGAGGTCATTTGCATCACCAGCTGTTGCCAATCCTTAGGTAATTTAGGTGATTTTATTATTTGATGCCATTGTTGCAAACTTTCAATCACCCAAGACAGACGCCCCATGAGCTCAGTATCTTGGCTTAAAGCCAGAACTTCATCACTGACCAATGATTGTCTAAGACGTTGCAGACCCTGTTGCCATGTGAACCGTCGCGTCAGCTCAGCTTGATCAGGGGCATCATACAAATGATCAAAATGGCTGTAGATCCCTAGGCGGCTGAGCCAATTGAGCCACTCTGCCAACTCTTTATCTGTCAGGTTCAAAGCTTGTTTGACACAATCGTTAGCCAACCATTTCAATACCAATGCGCGAACAAAATCATTTTCCAGCACATCAAACATGCCCAATACAGCCTGAGCATACAAGCTTTCTGTTTTAACCGAAGAATCAATCAATGAATACCGCAACTGAAAGGGGTGCTGACTGCTTTGTTCAGCGAAGACTTGTTCAATCACATTGCGGTATTTGTCCATATCTGGCACCAGGATGGCTATATCAGTGAGTTGCAAGTCATCATTCTCAGCTAAATTGAACAACACACTGTTGTAAACGGCTTGTACTTCTCGGTAAATTGAAGGTGCCACAGCCATTTGTAAAGTGGTCAGTTGTTCCTGTGTTTTGAATTGGTTCTTTTGTTGACTGCGATTAAGAATCGAATCTTGAATCACATGTAGAGCATGGCGGTTTCTCGGGTGGTTACTGAACAGCCAGTCAGGTTGATAGGCCACATTCAAATGTATGGCCTCATCTTCTAATTCACTGAACAATCGCAATGACTCCCTACCCGGCTTTGCCCATGCTTTGAGTAAAGGGTTCTCAGTCTCATCATCACTCAATGCAAAAAACACTTCTTGACCAGCTGTATCTTCTGCAGTGATTTCATGACCATCACCATCGTGTGCTTTGATGATTTGTGCGTTGATTCGCTGTTGCCAAGCATCTTCTTGGTCAGTGGTTAAATCTTCCCAGTATTCGCTGCAAACATTTAATTGATAGATGTTAACCGGTAAATATTGAGCCAAATGTGCCAATAAATGCCGATGAAATGCCGACAGTCGAGTCGGAGTAAACAAATGCATGCTTTGATTCGATTTCGCCGCCTGCTGCCAGTCAATCATTTGAAACCTTTGTAGCAGACTGTGACTACCGATTTGTTGATTTGACTGCATGATGCTTTGATAGATATGTCGTTCCGCCGCTTCAATATTTTTAAGTTGCTGGTCTTCACTGCGGAAAAAGTGCGCCTTGCCAGCCACCCATTGCATCACCATTTCAGGCCGCTGTAGTTCGTAACTGACAAACAGCACTGCCAGACGTTGAGCCAGTTGCCACTTTTTACGGCTCAACAGTAATTCGTTGGCTTGACCACTCAAATATGTATTGATGGGTTGCATCGCATTATCAGCCATCAATTCAGCCGTTGATAAGAAGGCGTATATTTTGATGGTCAATTCAGTTTGTGACCACAAGGGAGCCTCTTGCTCCACTTCAAATAAATTGAGGTATTGACTCAGACCTTTTTCAAGAAATGGAAATTCTAAATTGGCTGAGATGCCTTGTTGTTCAGCCATAAACAACTGTAAATAGCGCTGCATATTGGCATTGGGGACAATGACATGACTGGGGGTCAACGGTTCAGAAGTTCTTCGAATTTCATCCAATATATTTGAAACAAGTTGGCTTGCCAACTGTTCAACTTCGTGACTGAAATATAAATTGATGCTGTTATGATTCATGAAAAACCGTGATGAGTACATTGGCTATCATAATCGGTTTAATTC
>JBPOFV010000540.1:0-2110 GCA_051252335.1 Marinicella sp.
GTACTGGGTCTACTGGCTTTGATGAGTTTTCATCAATCAAGAATCAAAGCCAGAAATCAACATCAAGATCACTTTATCAGTCTTGAACAGCAAGACCGAAGCTTGTGGCAACAAGAGCTGATCAAAACAGCCAATCAATGGTTTACACAAGCCATTGCTTGTAAAAAAATGGGTCCTTACCAAATCCAAGCGGCCATCAGTGGTGTACACAGCAAAGCCATATCCTGGCACCAAACTGATTGGCCACAAATAGTGGCCTTGTACCATAAATTGTTGAGCTATCTACCTACTGATACAGTGCGCATTAATTTAGCGGTTGCCATGTCTTATGCTGGCGATGCAGAAAAAGCCTGGGCCTGTCTAAATAGTGTGGATCGAAGCAGTTTGAAAAATTATTTACCCTTTCATCTGGCTCAAGCTCAAATTGCAAAAAGTGTGAACCAACCAGCCTTGGCAGTCAGTCACTTTTCTTTGGCCATGGCTTTGTCTAAAAACCCACAAGAAAAAGCCTTTCTACAGACCCAAATAGATTCGCTGAGCGCCTCATAAAACATGGGTTAAACCCGAGAACACTATTTTTTCAGTACAAATAAATGTGCAGACTTAAAAAAATAAAAACAGCCACACTTTGTCCCTTTTTACCAGTCGTCTTGTATGTCTTAATACTATCTAATTATTTGAGTATATGTATGCGTAAGTTAAAAATTTTGTTAATCCTGTCTATCTGTTACAGTCCATTTATTTTGGCACAATATACCGGAAACATCCCACTGTCATCCTTAACTGATGAGCAAGTATTTACCATTGAAGGCATTGAAGAATTAGATTGGATGGGACGTTCTGTCAATCCTGCTGGTGACTTCAATGGTGATGGTATTGATGACATCGTTGTGGGAAGTCCAGGTAATGACCATGGACGCGCCTATGTGATATATGGCAGCTCATCACAACCAATAAATCCGATAAATCCAAATCAAATTAACGGTGGTAATGGTTTTGCACTCAGTGGCAGTCCAGGAACGGGCATGACAGTCAGTTCAGCTGGTGATTTTAATGGTGATGGAATAGATGATGTTTTGATTGGTGCCAATTACACCACCATCGATGATGCCATTGCTTATGTGCTTTTTGGCAACACCTCACCGATGTTAAAAATTGTCAACTTAAACTTAATATCACCCAGTGAAGGCATCAAATTTAATCGCCCTAGCCTCAATGATACTCCAGGATTTACCGTCAGCTCGGCTGGTGATTTTAACGATGATGGCTTTGATGATATTTTGATAGGATCCATGTGGTCTGATGATGGCGCCAGTAATTCAGGTACCACCTATGTGGTCTATGGCGATAACAGCTTAGCCCTCAACCCAATCAACTTGGATGATATGGATGGCAACAATGGTATAGCCATTTATGGAGCAGATACAGAAGATGTCAGTGGCTTCGAGCTAAATGGTGCTGGAGATTTTAATGGCGATCAGATCGATGACATATTGATCAGTACCAATGGAGCTCAAGATGATTACAAAGGGCATGTTTATTTAATTTATGGCAGTGAAAATCCCATTCACCCAATACTGCTGGCAGACATCAATGGTATCAATGGCACCAAATTCATTGGAGAACGGAATGATGATTTTGCCGGAACCGGAATTGCAGGTAACTTTGATTTCAATGCCGATGGGCTAAAGGACATCATCATAGGTGCACCTGAAGCTATAGATGGTTTTAGTTCTGATGTAGGAAGAGCCTATGTGGTATTTGGTTCTTCATCACCACTGACAGCCAACTATAGTTTGGGAGACATTGATATCAATACTGGTGTCATTATTAATGGCATTCAAGCCAATGGTAAAGCCGGAAAAGCCGTTGCTGCCATCGGGGATTTCAATGGCGACAAGGTTGATGATTTAATCGTTGGTGCCGGGCCAACTGGCGATACTGGCTGGGGCTATTTCATTTATGGCAGCCCCAATCCACCTGCACAAATAGATGCCTTTCCATTGGGACCTGGTGGTTTTTTATTGAATCATGGATTATCAAGATTTGGCGCATCAGTATCATCTGCGGGAGATTTTAATAATGATGGCATCCATGATGTCATTATTTC
>JBPOFV010000541.1:0-2107 GCA_051252335.1 Marinicella sp.
GGTTAATTTACCGGTTCCAGGATAAACGGCTGATTCAATTTGTAATAAATCACCACCGACTTCAGTCCAGGCCAAACCCGTTACAATACCGACTTCATTGGCCTTTTCAGCCACTCCGAAACTAACCTTCCTTACACCCAAGTAATCAGCGAGGTTCTTAACCGAAACACTGATGCTGTTTAGGGATTCATCAGTCAAAATATTTTTCACTGCTTTTCGGGAAATTTTAGCAATTTCTCGCTCTAAATTTCGCACGCCAGATTCTCTGGTGTAATACCTAACAATATCTTTAATGGCTGCTTTTGATAATTTAACTTCTGATTTTTTTAAACCATGCGCTTTAAGTTGTTTAGGCAATAAATACCTGACAGCAATCTCAATTTTTTCTTGTTCTGTGTACCCGGGAATTCGAATGATTTCCATGCGATCACGCAAGGGTGCAGGGATATTCAATGAATTGGCAGTGGCAATAAACATCACTTCTGATAAATCAAAATCCACTTCCAGAAAATGATCAGTGAATGCGTTGTTCTGTTCTGGGTCTAAGACCTCTAACAAGGCAGCTGCTGGATCACCTCTGAAGTCTCTTGACATTTTATCTAGCTCATCAAGAATCATCACTGGATTACATGTTTTCACCTTGGTGATGTTTTGTATCACCCTACCCGGCATAGATCCGATATAGGTTCGACGATGACCACGAATCTCAGATTCATCTGATACACCACCTAATGAAAATCGACTGAACTTTCTGTTGGTGGCTTTGGCAATTGACTTACCTAATGATGTTTTACCGACTCCTGGAGGGCCTACCAAACACATGATGGCGCCTCTCATCTTGGGAGTTCTTTGTTGCACTGCTAAATATTCTAAAATTCTTTCCTTAATCTCTTCCAAACCATAATGATCATCATCCAAAACTTTCTTTGCAAAGGCCAAATCAAGTTTAAGATCACTTCTCTTTTGCCAAGGCAAACCAAGAATGGTCTCTAAATAGTTTCTGACAACAGTGGCTTCTGCTGACATGGGCGACATCATTTGGAGCTTTTTGAACTCAGAGTCAACTTTTTCACGAGCAGCTTCTGACAATTTGGCCTCACTGATTTTCTTCTCTAAGTCTGCAAATTCAGAATGAGAATCATCGATATCAGTCAACTCTTTTTTGATCGCCTTAATTTGTTCATTTAAATAGTATTCGCGTTGATTTTTTTCAATCTGGCCTTTGACCCGACCGCGAATTTTCTTCTCCATCACAATCAATTCAAGCTCAGCTTCTATCATGGCCAAGATGTGTTCAAGACGCAACGACTCATCAAGCATTTCCAACAGCTTTTGTTTTTCTTGGTGTTTGATAACTAAGTGCGCTGATACCGTATCAGTTAGCTTGCCCAAGTCTTCAATATTGGTGATGTTATTGGTGATTTCTTTGGGAATTTTTTTGTGTTTTTTCACATAATCTTTAAAACGTTCCCGCAAAGCTCTTTTTAAGGCCAAGCTTTCATTGTCATCAGATGTATTCAAAGTCTTTAATTCAGTGTAGTTGGCTTTGAAATAACCACCATCTTCTAAATCACTGATCCTGACTCTAACTTTACCTTCAATCAATACTTTGTGAGTACCGTCTTGTAATTTAACCATTTGCAAAATGGATGAAAGCGTTCCAATTTCAAAAACATCATCGGCTTGTGGGTCATCAATTTCAGATTGTTTCTGAGCCACCAAGACCACTGGTGAATTGTTTTTCATGGCATTTTCTAAAGCCAACACAGACTTTTCTCTGCCAACAAATAATGGAACCACCATGCCTGGAAATATTACAACATCTCTGAGTGGTAAAACGGACGCTTTTTCTTGTGGGTTTATCATAAATATTAAATTTAATTAAATTATTCTTTTACTTGATTGGCAATTTTTCCATAAACCAAATAGGGTTTATTACCATCTTCTATTACCGCACGATCAATCACCACTTTTTCGATGTTTTCTTGATCGGGTAACTCATACATGATGTCTAGCAAGGCTGACTCCATGATTGTGCGCAGTCCTCGTGCGCCTGTTTTTCTCGCTAATGCCAATTTCGCAATGGCATCATAGGCATCTTCTCGGA
>JBPOFV010000542.1:0-2095 GCA_051252335.1 Marinicella sp.
ATTCAGTGTCGTGAAAAGCTGGCAATTATCACGCTCATAGGTGATCAAATGCATCAACAAAAAGGTACCGCCAGTCGTTTCTTCAGTGCATTATCACATGCCAGAGTCAATATCATAGCCATCGCACAAGACTCATCAGAACGCAGCATCTCAGCAGTGGTTCGCGCCAAACGAGTTGATGATGCTGTGGTTATTTGTCACCAGCAATTGTTTTTGAAAAAACCGCGCATTGATGCTTTCTTGATTGGTTGTGGCACCGTAGGCCAAGAGTTAATTCAACAAATCAAAAAACAACAAAGCTGGTTACATGGAAAAAACATCGATTTAAATTTAGTCGGCATAGCCAACAGCAAACAATGCTTATTGAATGCAGAAGGCATAGACTTAAACCATTGGGAAAGCCAATTACTGGATTGTGATGAAGGTTTGTCATTAGAACGATTAAAACAATTTGTCAGGACTGCTCACCTGACCAATCCAGTGATTGTGGATTGCACCAGTAACCAGCAGATAGCCATGAATTATTTAAGTTACTTGGAAGCCAACTTCCATGTCGTTACTGCCAATAAAAAAGCCAACACCGACAGTCTTGAATATTACCACCAACTCCACAACATGGCCGCCAAACGTCAACGTAGGTTTCTTTATGAAACCAACGTAGGTGCCGGATTACCAGTCATTGATAATTTACAAAGTTTACTGCGTGCAGGCGATGAGCTTTTGCAATTTGAAGGTATCTTATCTGGCTCATTATCTTATATTTTTGGCGAAATCCACCAGGGATTAAGCCTGTCTGAAGCCACGGCAAAAGCCCGCAAATTGGGCTACACAGAGCCTAATCCAGCCGAGGATCTCAATGGCATGGATGTGGCCAGAAAAGTTTTGGTCATCGCTCGTGAAGCAGGATTACCTTTGGAGCTGGCAGATGTCGACTTACAGGCTGTGGTCCCAAATTCATTGGCTGACTTAACAGATGGCGATGAATTCATGCGCCAATTACCCAGTTTTGATGCCGAATTTCAGCGCCTGATCGATGAGGCTGAGTCCAAAGCTCAAAAACTACGCTACATTGCGCTCATCAAAGAGGGCAAATGTGCAGTCAAAATTCAAGCTGTTAATTCTGAACACCCTTTGTATGAAATTGAAGCCGGTGAAAACGCATTGGCCATCAACACCCAATACTATCAACCAAAACCATTCATCATTCGAGGCTACGGGGCAGGTGCTGCGGTAACTGCAGCGGGCTTGTTTGGTGACTTGTTGCGTACGCTCTCATGGGAACAGGAGCATTGAGATGACGACAATAAAGACTGATTATCAACCAGTGCGAGTTTTTGCACCTGTATCCATAGGGAATGTCAGTGTTGGCTTTGACTCACTGGGCTTGGCCTTACAGCCCGTAGAGGGTCATTTCTTGGGCGATGTAGTTTCTATTGAGCCTCATCCTGATGAAAATTGCTTTGAATTGACGGGAGATTTCGCCCAGCGATTACCTGCTGACAAAAAATCAAACATTGTGTGGGATGTACTAACGACCTTTGAAGCTGAAATGAACAAACTAGGTAGAACAACCACCACGGTTAAAATTACCTTGTTGAAAAACATCCCAGTGTGTAGCGGCTTAGGTTCAAGCGCTTGTTCTGTGGTGGCTGCCTATATGGCCCTGAATGAATTTTATCATCAGCCTTTTAGCCAACAGGAACTGCTCAAATTAATGGGCCACGCTGAAGCCAAAATCAGCGGCTCATTGCACTATGACAATGTAGCCCCATGTTATCTAGGCGGAATGCAATTGATGTTAAATGAACAACAAGATGTGGCTATTTCTTTGCCTTTGTTTGATGACATCTATTGGGTGTTGGCTTACCCAGATGTGATTGTCAGCACACAGGCTGCAAGGGTGTTGTTACCGCCAAAATATGACCGTTCAACTTTGATCAGATTCGGTCAAAACCTGGCTGGATTTGTGGCCGCTTGTTTTCAACAAAATAAACCATTGGCATTTGCCTTACTCAAAGATGAGGTGGCCGAACCCTATCGGGCTGAATTGTTACCAGATTTTCACACATGTAAGAACCAACTATTGGCCATGGAT
>JBPOFV010000543.1:0-2090 GCA_051252335.1 Marinicella sp.
CTGTTGTTAGATTCTTTGGTGCTGAAACAAGTTGATGTTACGTCAATATTGGCAGATGATTTACAGTTTTTGTTGCTTGAGGATGTGGATCTATTGATGTCAGATCATGCAGGTGAATTGGCTTTGTTTAATTTGTTTAATTATTGTAAAAATAATTCGATAAAACTGGTGGTTTCATCACTTGTACATCCAAAAGATAACGCTTGGCAATTGCCTGATCTTATTTCAAGGCTGAATTCAGGCTTAACTTATGCACTTGAACCATTAAATGGTTCTGATGCAATGACATGTATTGCAAAACAATTCAGTCTCAATGGTATGACGTTAGATAAAACGGTAATTCATTATTTACAAACCCATTACAGCAGTTCATATCCTGCATTGTTTCGGTTGTTTTTGTCTGTTTCAACCCAATCTCTTAAGTTGAAAAGAAAAGTAACTGTTCCATTAATTAAGCAAGCCATCAAAGATTCTGAAAGTTGATGGTGGACAAACTAAATCAGTTCATAGATAATACCGCCTCGGTGACTTCCGTTTGTCACCTTGCAATAAATAGTGGTGAACTCGGTCAGGCCCGGAAGGGAGCAGCCGCAGCCGCGATTTTATGTGTAAGGACCGGCTGGCGGGAGTCCCTTTACTTCTATTCAATTCTAAAATGACCTATCAAGTACTTGCCAGAAAATACAGACCTCAAAACTTTCAAGAAATAGTTGGTCAAGAGCATGTTGTTCAAGCTTTGGTTAATGGTTTGGAAAATAACCGACTACATCATGCATTTTTATTTACAGGAACTCGCGGCGTCGGCAAAACGACATTAGCCAGGGTGTTGGCAAAAGCCTTGAATTGCTTAGAAGGAATTTCTGGTAACCCATGTGGAATTTGTCAACATTGTCAAGAAATCAAAAATGGAGAATTTATTGATTTAATAGAGGTCGATGCAGCTTCTAGAACAGGTGTTGATGATACCAGAAGCTTACTGGAAAATGTCCAATATGCACCGAACAAAGGTCAATACAAAATTTATTTAATTGATGAAGTTCATATGTTCTCTAAAAGTAGTTTCAATGCTTTGTTGAAAACTTTGGAAGAACCACCTGATCATGTTAAGTTTTTACTGGCGACCACTGAGCCTGAAAAATTGCCAGTTACGGTGCTTTCAAGGTGTTTGCAGTTTAATTTGAAAAGATTAACGCAAAAACAAATTGGAGATCACTTGATGTCGTTATTGACTAAGGAGTCTGTCCAGTTTGATGAACAAGCCATTCAATTGATATCTAGGGTGGCAGATGGCAGTATGCGAGATGCATTGAGTTTAATGGACCAATCCTTGGCGTTTGGTGCCGGTAAAATTCAATATGATGAAATTCGCAGCATGTTAGGAACAATTGAACAATCGCATGTAACTGAATTATTAAAATTGATTGCGGCTGGAAAAGAGGTTGAAGTGGTTGAAAAACTTGAGTGGCTTCATGCCATGTCAGTTGATTATGCGCAATTACTTGAGGATTTTTGTTTGTTATTACATGAAGTGTCTTTGGTACAATCATTGGGTAGGGTGACTGGTGGATCACATTTTGAAAATTCCAAGTTAAAGGTGTTTGCTCAAGAGATAACCGCTGAAAACATCCAATGGTATTATCAATTGGTGGTAGTCGCTCTGGAACAACTTAAGTTTACTCCCAGTAAAAAAATCAGTTTTGAAATGGCGATCATTAGGATGCTGGCCTTTGTGCATCAGTCTCCAGGTGGTAAGGGCTCAAGCAATTCAAAGCAGGTTCAACCCATAGTCAGTCAAAACACCACAACCAGCGCTCAGGAAAATTCAAGGATTGCTGAGCCCCAATTAAAAAAGGCAAATGAAAGCGGAAGTCAGCAAGTCAGTGAAACCAGTGAAAGTAAACAAGAAAAGGAACAGCTGCAAGCTTCAATTAATCAGGATCCAGTCAAATTAATTGACGTAGCAAATTTGTGCACTGCATCTTGGCCTGATGCTTTTAAGACTATGCAAGTTAAAGGTATGGCGCGTGAATTAGCCAGAAATTTAGAATTACTTGAAAACAAAGAAAAAGTCATCACATTTACGGTAGATG
>JBPOFV010000544.1:0-2089 GCA_051252335.1 Marinicella sp.
CCTTTCAGGTTCACAATTTTCAATGCACTTCAATCAAAACGGCGGAGCCATGCCACCACCAGTTAGTTTTATCTTTAACTCGACAGTTGCTGATAACGGCCATGGAGGAATCCGGTCAGATGGTGGATTTACCAACATAAACCAATCAACCATTGCCAATCATGATGTACAAGGCATGAGGTTTTCCAGAATTGAAGACGATCATGATGATGAATTGCAATTAGAAATCAAAGGTTCCCTATTTGCTAACAACGGTTTTCAAGACTGTAATGACATTTGGGTGTTACCTGACTTGGAAACTAATATAGCTAATAACTACAATGCCAGCACTGACGACACATGTGGATTTACTGGTATGGATGACATTGAAAACATTGATGATCCGTTCAATGGCTCATTACATAATTGGGGAGGCTATGCACCTACATTGATGCTAAATCATGACAGCATTGCTGTTGATCATGCTGGCCAAAATTGTACAGACTTAGATCAAAGGGGTAAAGACCGTCCATTAGATGGCAATAACAACGAAGTATTTACTTGTGACATGGGTGCATTAGAGTTAGACCCAATGACAGACCCTATGGACTCTGATGTTATATTTAAAAATAACTTTGCCGCATTGTTGTAAACAAATTTCAGCATAAAAAAAGGGAAATTGAATGATTCAGTTTCCCTTTTTAATCTTTAATTTTTAAGACCAATTAAACTTGAGTACCACCCACAGTCAATTTATCAATTTTCAAACTGGGTTGACCTATGCCAACAGGAATGCTTTGCCCATCTTTACCACAAACACCTAAGCCTTGATCAAAGTCCAGATCATTACCAACCATACTGACTTGTTGCATGGCAGCTGGTCCATCGCCTATTAATGTGGCTCCTTTAACAGGATAGGAAATTTTTCCATTTTCAATCATGTAGGCTTCAGAGGCTGAAAACACAAATTTACCATTGGTGATATCCACTTGGCCACCACTGAAATTAACTGCATATAACCCTTTCTCTACTGACTCAATGATTTCTTTGGGGTCATACTCGCCACCTAACATGTAAGTATTGGTCATTCTTGGCATGGGTAAATGTGCAAATGATTCTCGGCGCCCATTACCTGTGGTAGGCACACCCATCAAACGGGCGTTGAGCTTATCTTGCATGTAGCCGCGCAACACACCATTTTCGATCAATACATTCTCTTTAGATTGAGTGCCTTCATCATCAATACTTAAAGAGCCACGTCGATTAGGTAGAATACCACTGTCAATAATGGTACAGGCTTTTGCAGTGACTTGTTGTCCCACTTTACCGGAAAAAGCCGATGATCCTTTGCGGTTAAAATCGCCTTCTAAACCATGACCTACGGCTTCATGTAACAGTACGCCTGGCCACCCAGCTCCGAGAACTACCGGCATTTCACCCGCAGGTGCAGCTTTGGCTTGTAAATTGATCAAAGCACCATGAATGGCTTGATCTATGTAGTTATCAGCATAACCTGCTTGAAAAACATCAGACAACAAAATTCTGCCACCGCCTCCAGCATAACCCATCTCCATTCTGCCTTTATCATCAGCACAAATGACTTGAATACTGAGCTTTACCATGGGCCTGATATCCGCTGCAAAATCACCATCTGTGGCAGCAACCATGATTTCTTCTTGTGATGAAACCAGTGAACAAATGACTTTTTGTACCCTGTGATCTTGTTGACGTGCTTTGATGTCCATTTGGTTCAATAACTCAATTATGGCTTGGTTATCAACGCCAGTTAACACGTCAGAGGCTGTATATAATTTTGGTGCTGAATGTTTTCTTAAATTCACAGCCTGATGCTGAGTTTGGCTTCTGGCAATGCTTCTGGCAGTATGGACGGCTTGACTGATGGTGTTTTTATTTAATTCATCGGTATAAGCAAAGCCGGTTTTCTCTCCTTGATTGATTCGTATACCTACGCCGCGATCAATGCTGTGGCTACCTGACTTAACTTGTTGGTTCTCTAAAACCCATGACTCCAACCGCGATGATTGAAAAAATAAATCAGCAAAATCACCACCGGTTGAAAGCGCATCACTTAATAATGATTCGAGGTCTT
>JBPOFV010000545.1:0-2088 GCA_051252335.1 Marinicella sp.
TTGGAAGGGAGTTAACTGGAAGAAACGCTTTCTAACTATGAGCACCAATCAAAGTAAAGTGATCAACCGCGCAGCTGTGGTTGATCAAAATTTTCTCGATTTTGTAAAATCATATCGACCAATTGAACCCAAAAATGCTTTAAACATTAATGGCTTGAGTGAGCAGACATTGATGTCATTGTTTGAATCACAGATCAGATCAAGACAGTTAGACTTGATGGCCAGGAAGTTAAAACTTGAAAATAAAGTATTTTATACCATAGGCTCATCAGGGCATGAAGGCAATGTCTTACTGGGACACTTAGTGCGTCATACCGATCCGGCTTTCTTGCATTACAGAAGTGGCGGATTAATGATGGAGCGTTCAAGACATATTAAAGGAATCGATCCCATTTGGGACACATGTTTGTCATTTGCTGCCAGTGAAAATGATCCTGCATCAGGTGGGCGACATAAAGTATGGGGTTCTAAACCATTATGGGTTATACCACAAACCAGTACCATTGCCAGTCATTTACCCAAAGCGGTTGGATGTGCATTGGGTATTGAACTGGCACAGCGATCTCAATTAGAAATGCCCATACCTGATGATTCTATAGTCTTGTGTAACTTTGGTGATGCCAGTTCCAACCATTCGACTGCACAAGGTGCTTTTAATGCCGCAAGTTGGTCGGCCTTTCAAGGTTTGAAAACGCCCATCTTATTCGTATGTGAAGACAATGGGATTGGTATATCCGTCAAAACGCCTGAAAATTGGATTGCAGAAAATTTTAAATATCGTCCTGGAATCCAATATTTTTATGCCGATGGTTTAGATCTTGAAACTGGATTTCAACAAGTTAAACGAGCTGTTGATTATTGTCGTCAAGAAAGAAAGCCAGTATTCTTACATTTAAAGACCACCCGGTTAATGGGTCATGCCGGTACAGATTTCGAAGTTGATTATCGAAAAATTCAAGAGTTAGAAGCATGTGAAGCCATGGATCCCTTGTTGACTTCCGCTGCATCAATCATGAATCACGGCATCATGAAACCTGAACAAGTTATTGAAATGTATACAAAAATTTTTGATGAATGTATGCAAAAAGCCAATCAAGCTCATGTTGAAACCAAAATAACCACTTTATCTGAGGTCATGAAACCATTGGCACCTTTGGATGAACTTAAGGTTTACCAGGAAGCCGCCAGATCTGGAAACTCAGAAAAACGCATTCAATCCTTTGGCAATGAAAGGCTCTTGCCAGAGAATCAAGCAGCCAAACACATGGCTGTTCAAATCAATAAAGGGTTACAAGATTTGATGCTGAAATACCCTGAAACCATATTGTTTGGAGAGGATGTGGCACAGAAAGGTGGTGTTTACACCATCACCAAACAATTGTTGAAGAAATTCGGACCCAAAAGAATCTTCAATACCTTGTTAGATGAACAGACCATTTTAGGACTGGCTCAAGGGTATGCAACTTTAGGTTTATTGCCCTTACCTGAGATTCAGTACTTGGCATATTTTCATAACGCATGTGATCAAATCAGAGGGGAAGCGGCAAGTTTACAATTTTTTTCAAATGGTCAATTCAGTAACCCAATGGTGGTTAGAATTGCTGGGTTGGGTTATCAAAAAGGCTTCGGTGGGCATTTCCATAATGACAATTCAATTGCGGCCATTCGTGATATACCGGGCATCATTGTGGCATGTCCATCACGAGGAGATGATGCGGTTAATATGATGAGGACGTTGGTTGCCTTGTCTAAAATAAACCAACGAGTTTCCTTGTTTATAGAGCCTATCGCCTTGTACATGCAAAAAGATTTGCATGAAGAAGGTGACGGTTTATGGAATAAACCCTATCCAGCACCTGGGGAATATACCGCTTTAGGCGCTCCACGGGTCTATAAAAATCAAGCCAAAGATATATTAATCATAACCTATGGTAACGGTGTTTTGATGAGTTTGCGGGCGGTTAAAAAGTTTGAAAAAGATCATCCGCTTCGAGTTAAAATAATGGATCTACGTTGGTTACAACCGTTGAATGAAAAAGAAATCAAGAAACATGATGAAAATTTTGATAGAATAATCATTGTAGATGA
>JBPOFV010000546.1:0-2084 GCA_051252335.1 Marinicella sp.
GGGGGTTTCTTAACAAGGCGCGTGCTATGGCGACACGTTGTTTTTCGCCACCAGATAATCGATCGGTGTTTTGTGCAATAAATGATTCAATACCAAGCAACTCAACCACTTGGTTAAATTCAAACTCAGGCTGTTTGTTGTGATCCGTATTTTTTACTTGGCGTTTAATCGCATAGTTTAAATTTTGTTGTACCGTTAAATGCGGAAATAACATGCTGTCTTGAAAAACATAACCCACATTTCTTTTTTCTGGAGGTAGAAAAACAGTTGCCCCATCTTGCCAGGTTTCATGGTGCATGGTTATTTTTGAATTCGAATCTTGCTCTAACCCAGCCAAAGTCCTTAATAAGGTGGTCTTACCACAGCCAGAATGCCCCCAAAGACCCAACACACCTTTGGCTGGAATCATAAAATCCGCAGCCAGTTTAAATGATGAACGATTGACTTTAATCTGACAATGGCCTATCGCTTTCATGCTCTTTTCCTGCTGCGATGGTTAGCCCAATACATGGTGAATATCATCAAGAATGCCAAGCCCAGTAAGATCCCTGATAAAACATGAGCGGTTCCATATTCCAACATCTCCACCTGATCATAAATGGCAATAGAAATCACCCGAGTTTCTCTGGGGATATTACCACCCACCATTAATACCACACCAAATTCACCCAAGGTATGGGCAAACCCTAATACACCCGCAGTTAAAAACCCACGTTTAGCCAAGGGCACTGCGACAGTAAAGAAGGCATCTTTTGAACTGGCACCCAGTGTTCTGGCTGCTTCAATCAACCTCGGACTGACTGATTCAAATGCACTTTGTAGTGGTTGTACAACAAATGGTAAGCTATAAAAAACTGATGCTATCACCAAGCCTTCAAAGGTAAAGGTCAATGCATACCCCGTTAATTTCACCCACAAAGATCCTAACCAGCCTTCTGGCCCTAAGAAAATCAACAAATAAAAACCCATCACAGTTGGCGGTAAAACGATCGGCAGTGCGACCAAAGCTTCTACCAATGGTTTCATGCGAATTTTAGTTCTGGCTAACCACCAAGCCAATGGCGTTCCAATTACCAATAAAATGACTGTGGTAATTAATGCCAACTTAAGGGTTAGTAACAGTGGCGTTAAGCCAGGAAACTCATTCATTATAAAGTGTTGTAACCAAATGACCTGATGATATTTTGTGCTGGTTCAGATTTAAGGTATTGTAAAAAAGCTTGAACCGCTAGATTGTTACTTGAGGTATTCAAAGTCACCATGGATTGATTGATATCATCATATTTATTCGCTGGGATGACCCACAAACATTGGTCATGATCCAAGCCTTTTTTTATCACCAAGGAGTGAGCCACCAGTCCGATTTGTGCGTTTTTGGTGGCCACAAACTGCATGGTTTGAGCAATGTTTTCACCCATGACCAATTTATCTCTAAGCGACTCAAATAATCCAAGATTTTGCAGCACCTGTTCGGCAGCTAAACCATAAGGGGCTGTTTTCGGATTGGCAATGGCCAAATGTTTTAATTCTTCAGACTGCAAGGAAGCTTCACATGTAGCTGCATTATTTAAATTTGACAGCATCACCAATTGTCCTTGGGCGTAAGTTTGTAAGGAATTTTTATCGGCTAATTGCTTGTGGATTAATTTTTCTGCTGTTTTGGTGTCTGCAGACATAAACACATCAAATGGTGCACCATGAGTGATTTGCGCATAAAGCTTTCCGGTAGATGCCGCACTGATTAACAATTCGTGCTCAGTGTTTTGGTTAAATTCATCACCAATTTTCCTGATGGTTTCCACAAAATTGCTGGCCACTGCCACCCGCACCACTTCAGCATGACTTGGAGGTAATACCAAGAAAGTCAGAAGTAGCATAAAAACTTTATTCATTAATTTCCCCATAATTGTTGTATGATTTCTGCAATTATTATCAACGTGGCTAATTTACACTAAATACCATGAAAAGTCAGCACCAAGGAATTTATAAAGTCATCTACCTGCTCTTGTTATCAACCGGTTTTTTTTTTATAAACGACTGGGTCATTCTTGCAGGATTATTTATTTTCCAGTGCTTGTTATGGC
>JBPOFV010000547.1:0-2077 GCA_051252335.1 Marinicella sp.
ACCTGGTACTTTCATGGTTTCACTGGCATCGTAACTTTTCACTTTGCCGAACACCACTGGAGGTCTGGCGATAACAGCAATTTTCATGCCTTCAAGTTCGACATCAAAACCAAACTCAGCTTGACCTGTTACGATTTGATGGCCATCTAGGTTTTGCATATTGGGTTTACCAATATAATTCTGTTCAGCTTCGGTTTTTAACTTCAAACTTTCACGTTCAGGTACTTCGAGTTTACTGGCAATTTTCACCAAGTCTTTGAAATCTAGTTTTTGATCGTTGTGTATGGCCTGGTGATTTTCAATGCCAACCTGATCGGCGCCAACTGCCCATACTTGGGCCGCTGCTTGTTGCAACATGGTGCGCATGATGGCACCAGCTTCTTTGAGTTTCTGATAATTTTTTCTGACACTGCGTGAACCATCTGTATTCTGACTGCCATATTTTTCATCACCAAGGGCTTGTTTGACTGTAACTCGGTCCCAGTTGGCATTCATCTCATCCGCAACCAATAATGGCAGCGTACTGCGAATACCTTGGCCCATTTCGCTGCGATGTGAAATGATGGTTACTTGGCCAGTTTCATCCATTGAAACAAATACATCGGGCGAAAAGTTAAGTGGCTCATCGCTGCTGGCCAAGGCTGGCGAGAATTGAACCCCAAGGATGAGTGTGCCAGATGCCAAACCGGTACCTTGCAAAAATTTTCTTCTGCTGATTTTCTTAATCATGATGATTCTCCAGTACCTTGTGTTTTAGCAGCCATTTTAATCGCTGCTCTGATTCTGGGATAGGTGCCACAACGACAGATGTTACCTGCCATGGCGTTATTAATGTCTTCATCTGATGGGTTGTTGTTTTGAGCCAATAAGGCCGAGGCTGTCATGATTTGTCCGGTTTGACAGTAGCCACACTGAGCCACATTTAAATCAAGCCAAGCTTGTTGAACTGGGTGGTCTCCTTTTTCAGACAAACCTTCAATGGTGGTGATGGTTTTATCTTTGGCATAGGACATGGGAGTGATGCATGAGCGCATGGCTTGGCCATCGATGTGAACTGTGCAAGCACCACAAATTCCTTTGCCGCAGCCATATTTACTGCCGGTTAATTTTGCCACATCTCGCAAAGCCCAAAGTAACGGCATGTCTTCGCTGACATCCAGTTGGGTCATTTTCCCATTAATTTTTAATTCAATCATCTTGCCTACACCATAATTCAGAGCTAATTAGTATATAACAAAAAATAATTTCATTCTTGTGGTTAAAATAATAAAAGATAATGCCATGAGAGAATCGATTTCAGATGATCTGTTACAAGGTATTATTGGCTTTAATCAGTTATAATAACGAACGTTTGAATGACTGTAAGAAAAACTTGAAAAATTTTGACTATATTGTGGTTGGAGCTGGCTCTGCTGGTTGCGTCTTGGCCAACCGATTATCTGCTGATGGTAAGCACTCTGTTTTGTTGATCGAAGCAGGCGGAACTGACTGGAATCCTTTGATTCATATGCCAGCTGGATTGGCGAAGCTGGTGGGAATTAAATCCATCAATTGGAGTTATGAAACTGCCCCAGAACCACAATTAAATAACCGTCGTCTGTATTGGCCCAGAGGGAAAGTCTTGGGTGGATCCTCATCGATCAATGCCATGTGTTACTGTCGTGGTCATCGCAAAGATTATGACCATTGGGAAGATATGGGAAACCCCGGTTGGAACAGTGATGCCGTATTACCTTATTTCATCAAAAGCGAAGACAATCAAAGATTAGAGAATGATTTTCATCAAAAAGGTGGTTTGTTATCAGTCTCAGATCATAAATACACCAATGCATTAAGCGATGTCTTTCTTGATGCCACTACAGAAGTGGGCTACGAGAGAACGGACGATTTCAATGGTTTGCGCCAACGTGGGTTTGGTTATTATCAAGTGACGCAAAAAAACGGTCAGCGACATTCGGCCGCAGAAGCTTTTTTAAAACCAGCGAAGAACCGAGAGAACTTAACCGTTTGGACCAAAACAATGGCACAAAAATTGATCCTGGATGGCAAAAAAGTGGTTGGCTTGACGGTTAAGAAA
>JBPOFV010000548.1:0-2074 GCA_051252335.1 Marinicella sp.
CCTTTAACTTGACGTCCTATGGCATCAATGACCACACATGCAGCCATCTCACCACCACTGATGACATAATCACCAATAGAAATTTCTTGTTCTACATATTCATCAACAAAACGTTGATCAATACCTTCATAACGACCACAAATCAATGTCAACCCATCTATTTCAGACAGTTCATTACATAATTGCTGATCAAATTGTTCACCTTGCGGTGACAAAAAAACCACGTGTGTTTTTTCAGTTTGTTGGCTCAAATGATCTATCGCCCTTTTTAAGGGGTCATACATCATCACCATACCAGGTCCACCGCCAAATGGTTTATCATCAACTCGATTGTGTTTATTGTCTGCAAAATCACGTGGATTCACACACTCAACGGTCAACAAACCATTTTCAATGGCTTTACCGATAACACCAAAACTTAATGCTTGCTTTATCAATTCAGGGAATAAAGTGATGACATTAAAATGCATCAATCCTCTCGTTCCCAATCCACAACCATAATTTGAGCAGTCAAATCAATTGAAACAATATATTGATCCTGAATATACGGAATCAACAACTCTTTGTTTTCTTCGGTTTTAACCACCAATACATCATTGGCACCTGTTTCAAACAAAGATTCTAATAGGCCCAGTTTTTGGCCTTCAGTATCAACCACTTGTAAGCCAATCAGCTGATGCCAATAAAATTCATTGTTTTTCAATTCACGCAATTCTTCGCTGGCTATTTGAATCTCAGCACCAATATAAGGGTGCGCCGATTCTCTGTTGTTACAACCTGCAATTAACGCCACCATGGTTTTACCATGACGCTTGGCTTTGATTCCTTTGATTGCTTTACCACCAACATACCATGTCGAGTAGCTCGCAATGTTCTCCATCGGCTGGGTAAAGGAAAAAACCTTTAACCAACCCTTAACACCATAATGACCGGTAACTTTACCTACCGTTATCAAGTCATTTTCCACAGTGCTTTAAGCTGATTTCTGTGCTTGCTTTATCAATGAACCCACACGATCAGAAAGTTGAGCACCTTCACCCACCCAATGATTGATTCTATCTAAGTTCAAGTTTAATTTAACTTCTTGACCACGTGCCATTGGGTTGAAAAAACCCAAGCGCTCCAATGCTTTACCATCACCAGCATAACGTGAATCTGTCGCCACAACTTTATAGAAAGGCGAACGCTTGGCGCCATGCCTAACTAATTTAATTTTAACCATAATTTACCTCTAAAAATTCAGGGCACTAAAAAAGACGGGCAATTTTATAGGAAATCACCTTCAGATAACAGCACTATTTAAGCTTTTTTACTGTTTTCACCACTTATATTCTGGAATCGCACGTATCAGTAAACTAATAGCCCCAATTTTGTGGCTTTTAAACTTACTTTTAAAGTATTCACATGCTTAGAAACAGCATCTTATAAGAATATTTCAACTGACAGATCCCTGATTGGCGCCATTATAACTATTTGTGTAGTGCAAGCAACACTTACTCTCAGAAAAAATCAATCAATCGAACCGATTTCTTTGGGGTCTAAAATACCGTGCCTGATAGCCATGTGTGTTAACTTAACATCATTTTTGATATCAAGCTTCTCCAGTATGCGATATTTATAAGTTGCAACAGTTTTGTCATTCAGGTCCAAAATACCACCGATTTCTTTGGCCTTCTTACCTCTGACCAATAACATCATCACTTCCATTTCCCGACCAGTTAATGCATCGAATGGTGAATCCTTCTGGCCGCCTGGAAGCATAGACAGTGCCATTTGTTGCGCAATATCAGCACCTACATATCGCTGGCCTGCATATACCTTCTTAATGGAATCCTCTAATTCTTGAGCAGCACATCCTTTTGTTAAGTATCCATTGGCTCCAGCATCCAACAGCTGTTTTGGGTATGGGTTTTCTGCATGGATGGTTAATATGATGATTTTTACATAAGGATCAATGTCACAAATTTTCTTGGTGGCCTCAAGCCCGCTCATCCTGGGCATATTGACATCCATTAACACCACATCTGGTTTCTTTTGCTCTACCATAGCCAATGCTTGATAGCCGTCATTACAT
>JBPOFV010000549.1:0-2073 GCA_051252335.1 Marinicella sp.
ACGAAATACATCGTTTATTATATTAGTAGGCACAATACAGGACAAAATAATGAAAAGAACAGGTTTGATTTTGCTGCTGTTCATCAGCACTTACTGTCATGCAATTAATTATGACGCTTTTGATATTAATACCACCCTCGATGATCCCAAATTAAAACAAACATTACAAACTTACACCCAAAAGTATTTCACCAGTGAACAACCACAAATGGTGATTGATGAATTACTCAAAGCTGATTTATCACCATTGCAACGTGAAACTATATTACACAATCTATTAACGGAAGTGTCACAACAACCACCCCAAGAATACCACCAGTTTTTCGTAGATCTGATGAAAACTTACCCAATCCAAGCCACTCAAGATGCGCTAGAAGGCCATTTACCCGTGGTGATATTTAACCTCAACAGCAAAGCTTATGGTATTGAGAATATTTGGACTGCCTATCGAACTGAACAACTATTCAATCAATTGTTCGAAAAAGATTTACAAACAGCACTCAGTTCCATCAAAGCCATCATGGCTGAGGACAGTACCAGTCGCAGACCCAAGTGGTTGGGCATTAAAAACAGCCTATCAAGTATGAATCATACTCAACTGAATGATTTAACAAATTTTCTAAATACCCATGCCAAAGCCAACATTGGTCTGGATTCATTCATCAGTCATGTAGGACTCATTTCTGCCAATACAGATTTAATCAACAAAGCATTACAGTCTGAACAAGTATCAGTACGCCAATACACATTAAGAAAACTATCACAACATTTGCCTGGCCAGACAGCCAAAGACATCTTGTTATCAGTTGCCAGTAAAGAACGAGACGCGCTCTTCAGTACCTCATTGTTGACTCAGTACATGTCTGACCCCATGGTCCAAGAATTTATCATAGGACATTTGAGCCAAAAGAATGTGGCTGAAAGTGCAGCTTTCGTCATCAGTCAAACTGATATGAATCAACCTGCAATGGATGGCTTTGTTGATCAACTTAAAAACCGATATCTGAATTCGGCCAATGATTTTGAGCAAAACCAGATTGTGATGTCACTTAAACTGAACCCTTCTGCAGATGCTCAATTGGCATTGGATGACTTATCAAGCCAAATAAACAAAAGTCCTGAAGCCAGTAAATGGTTGAAATCATTCAATAAAAACGATTCAACGGGGGCATATAATGAATAAATTCAATCAAATTTTATTGCTCAGTTTGAGTATTGTTGCCTCCAATCATGCTTCTGCCCAAAGCATCATTCCATGGACCGAACATAACAGTGTACTAGGCTTGGGATATCCCGTACCCATTCCAGTTGACACACCTGAACCTTTCGATGGTTTCAGGACCTATGCAGGCTTATTCGCTAAGCACCAATCAATGGCCATGAACAATGACTACATCAATGGCACCATTGTGGGACAAACCCATTACAACAGAGATATCTGGGCTTATGTATTAAGCGATGAAGATGAAACCACTGTCTATGGTGTCAAGGAAGGTGCGATGATGATCAATGGTGGCATTCATGCTCGAGAATGGCAATCACCTGAAACTTTGACTCAAATCATTTCAGACTTCCATGACAACAGTGCTGATGCTTCGTTTTATCAATATTTATTAGAAAATGCAGCCATCATCACTGTTCCTGTTAACAATGTGGATGGTTTTTTGCAAACCCAAAGATATCCTTCAGATAATTGGCTAGGTGCTGATCCTACAGTGCCAGCTACTTGGCCACGTGATGGACGAATGCGTCGGAAAAACCTATTAAATACAGATGAAGATTTATCAACAGTCAATGATCATTTAAATGGTGTAGATTTAAATCGCAATAACAACCCATACTGGGCAACCAGTGGTAGTTCATCTTCGGATGTTCAAGAGTTAAGGTATCACGGTCCAGTCGCTCAATCTGAACCTGAGACTTTAGCTAGAATCAATGCGGCTAACCTAGTAGATGCAGACCAACTGCGTATTTACACCGATGTGCATTCTTTTTCACAAGTCCATTTTTCAGAATTGACTTTTAATCAGAATCGCAATGCCCTTCAAACCCGTGTTTTGAGTGATTTTACTC
>JBPOFV010000550.1:0-2071 GCA_051252335.1 Marinicella sp.
CCGATTCCATCACCAGATAACACGGCAATTGTGGGTTGTTTCATTGGGAAGCTCCAGTTGGGTTGGGGTATTGTATGAATAGTTGCTGATTTTTAAGCTGAGATTTATGTTCGAAAATTTGATTCTGATGAGCCATTAAGTAATCTAATTCACTGTGCCCAAGGGTGATGCAGTGTTGAAAAAATGGGTTGATGGAAAAATTGAATTCAAATCCAGCCGCTTGTGCACGCGCTTTTATTAAATCTATGTTTATAATGAATTCCCCTGTGCTTGCCAGATCAGCTAGTTTTTGGCAGATTTCATGCGATTGTTCTATCAAGACCAAACCATTTTTACGGGCGTTGTTGCTGAATATATCTGCAAATGAAGGCGCAATAATGGCTTCAAAACCCAATTCTTGGATGGCCCAAACAGCATGTTCTCTTGATGATCCACAGCCAAAGTTATCTCCTGTTATCAGAACTTTAGCCTCTTGGAACTGGGGTTGATTGAGGACAAAATCAGCATCAGCTTGCTTTAACCGTGCAAAAGCATGTTGGCCATAGCCTTTCTGACTGGTTTGTGTCAGATGCTGAGCGGGGATGATGATATCGGTGTCAATGTCATTAATCATCATAGGTGCACATAGACCATTGATGTGTTTGATGGCATTATTATTGCTTGGCTTCATGAGGCCTCCTGTTGTTGGTTTTGTGTGGTAATGAAACCCATCACTGCGCTGTATGCAACGGTGGCTGGTGAGGCCAGATGGGTGATGCTTCCAGTTCCTTGGCGCCCAATGAAGTTTCGGTTGGTGGTACTGATACACCTTGAACCTGGTGGTACTTTATCGTCATTCATACCCAGACACATGGAACAACCAGGCATCCTAAATTCTGCGCCGGCTTGGGTGAATATATCCACCAGCCCTTCCTCTTTGGCCTGTTGCATGACTTGTTCTGAACCAGGCACAATATACATGGTGACGTGAGGTGCTATGTGTTGATTTTCTAAGATACTTGCCACCACTCTTAAGTCTTCAATTCTGCCATTGGTGCATGATCCAACAAAGGCCCAATCGATGGTCGTACCTGCCAAAGTTTGATTGCCTTTTAGTTTGACATAATCAAATGAGTCCTTATTGAGCTTCGAGTTATTTGGTGTAGATCGGTTGATTTGAATCGCTTGTTCTGGATTTGTGCCCCAGCTGACCATAGGTTGTAAATGACTGATGTCTAAGTTGATGGTTTTGTCATATTGACACTGTGCATCACTGGGTAACGATTGCCAATAAGCGATGGCTTGTGACCATTGTTCACCTTGCGGTGCGTATTTGCGACCTTTGATGTAGGCAAAAGTGGTTTCATCTGGTGCCACCAGACCAGCAATGGCTCCACATTCAATACTCATATTACACAAAGTCATGCGCTGTTCCATAGACAGCGCAGTCACTGCTGAACCGGTGTATTCAATGACATATCCAGTGGCACCACCGATGCCGATTTGAGCGATTAAAAACATGATCATATCCTTGGCATAAACACCCTCAGGAAGGTCACCTGAAAAGTTGATCTGCATGACTTTGGGTTGTTTCATTAAAATGGCACCTGCAGCAAAAACATGAGCCAATGTAGAGGTGCCTATGCCAAATGCCAAGGCACCAAATGCACCATGTGTGGCAGTATGAGAATCTCCACAAACTACAGTCATGCCTGGTTGAGTGATACCTAGTTCAGGGCCAATCACATGGACTATGCCTTGATGCTGACTATCCACATCACAAATTGGAATGTGATGTTTTTGACAATTCAATCGCAGCAGTTCGATTTGTTTCTTGGCAGTTATGTCAAATATTTCATGTCGATTTTTTCTGGTTGGTATGCTGTGATCAATGGTCGCCAGGAATGCCTTTGGGTCATGTACTCTGTGGCCTTGATCTTCAATCATTTTGAAGGCTTGGGCTGAAGTCACTTCATGCAGCAAGGCAAAATCAATGGACAAGACGTCAGGAAAACCATCTTGTTGTTTCACTACATGCTGTTGCCATATTTTTTCTACAATGTTTTTCTTCATATCAATCCCTCAAGCCAAC
>JBPOFV010000551.1:0-2068 GCA_051252335.1 Marinicella sp.
AGCTATAACAACTAAAGCAATTTTTAAGTCTTTGTCCATGATTTTCTCCTGTATTGATGCTCATTAAAATCAGTTATAGTTGTTATGATTTTAACTGTATTCAAAGATTCTGTCGATGGGTTTTAATATTTCAATGGTATGGGTTTATGTCATTATTTTTTCATGACCAAGACTGACAGAGCAAATGCATAGGCACCAATGATCTTTTCATCTAACAGCAATTGGCTGCCATCAAGTCCTTTCATGGTATCAGAAACCACTTGTATGACAACACCAAGGAACCCTAAGGTGATGGCAGTATGAACTTTCTGTCGGTTGTATTCTTTATCACCTATCTGATAAGTTCTGTTGCTTTTTTCTTCTAGAGCCAGTTTTAAGCCGAATCCAGCCACAATCAGTGCCATAAAGGTACTGAGAAACCCACTGTAATAATTTAAAGTTTCCATACTAAGCGTTTATTGAATATAGACTCATTGATTTTAACATTTTTTTGAACTGCTTAAATTAGATGTTGATAACGCTCATTTGATTCATGACAAGCTTTGTATTTAGCGCAACTTAATATGCCTATAGTGAATTTTGGGGTGTGACTGTCATTCAGATGTAATTGACAAATAGATAATTAGATGATAATCTAAATACATGGAAGAAACACCCAAACAAGAATCACTATTTTCTGCCATTGCCGATGTACAAAGACGAAAGATATTAAATTTATTGAAACAAGGCGAAATGTCTGTAGCAGAAATAAAAGCGCATTTTGAATTCAGCGGAGCGACTCTGTCACACCATTTATCCATTCTTAAAAATGCAGAATTAGTCAGAGTCCGAAGATCGGGGCAGCAAAGAATTTACACACTCAATTTAAGTGTGCTTGAAGAGCTGATGTTATTGATGAACCGCTTATTGAAAAGAGAGCAAAATGAAAAGTAAAAAAATATTATATGCCGTCATATCAATTATTATTGTTACCTGGATTGTGGCATTTTGGTATGAGCCAAGTTTACCTGATCGCATGCCCAGTCATTGGAATGCCCAGGGCGAAGTTGATGGTTATATGGATAAACCTATGGGCGTTTTCATATTACCCATAATCTCAACAGTGACTTGTTTAATATTGTACCTATTACCGGGAATTGCGCCGAAAGGGTTTAAAATTGATGCAGCTAAAAAGGTATATGAGATCATTATTTTTGTGATGTCAGTGTTTTTACTTGGCATCATGATTTTAACTTTCGAGGCCAGCCTTAATAAGGAAGTTAACATCAATCAATGGGTTACAGTTGCTATTGGCGCATTGTTTTTAACCATTGGTAATTATTTGACTAAAGTGCCAAAAAACTTTTTCCTGGGAATCAGAACACCATGGACATTGGCATCTGATGAAGTATGGTACAAAACCCATCGTTTAGGATCATGGACATTTGTTATTTCTGGGGCCTTGGTCATGCTAGGAGGGTTTATGCACTGGCCAATTAATTGGGTGATATACATTTTATTGGCGGCCGCCTTGATTCCATTCATTTATTCTTTGATCATTTATAAAAAAATAGAAGGGTTTGATTAAAGATTAACAAAAAGTCAAATTGTTTACCCATTGAAAGAGGTGTTAAGATGCCTCTTTTTTATGTAAAAATGGTTATTTCTCTCACAAATAAATAACGCTTAATTGCTATGATAATTCTTAAAATGATAACCGCTTTTATTAGCTGCGCAATGGTCAGCTTTTTGTTGTTTTATCTGATGCTTAAACAGCAGAGTGCAGAGTCTTTAGCTGTGATAGAGAACAAAGATAAAGCAGGGCTGAAAAAGTTAAAACAAGAACTCAAAACTGAACAATGGTCATGGCAAAATGTAGTGATGAGCAAATGGGTCACCTTTGGCGGTGGCTTTTATGGTGTTATGGCAGTCTTGACTTATATAGTGGTTGAGTTCAGAGAGGTGGTCGATTTTCTTACCAGTGAACAAAGTTTAATGGCGACATTATCAGCTATGGAAATCAGCGATGTGGTTGGTTTTTTTGTTAATTCTTTGATGAATTTTATTACGGCAATAACCTGGCCCGTGT
>JBPOFV010000552.1:0-2059 GCA_051252335.1 Marinicella sp.
TGATTTAGAGCAGTCTGCTAACACCAGCTGTAATATTTATCATGAAGGTGATTCAGTTGTTATTATTCCTGGTGATACATCTGTAGTAACAGACAATCCCGGCTTTGTGGATGCCGCCAATGGAGACTACCATCTCAGACCTGACTCGGTTGCCATTGATCGATGTGTTCTAGGGTTAATTGATACCGTTTACCCAGATCAAGACCTGGATGAACGTCCAATAGACATTCATAATGTTGACAATGGTTTCGGAAACTATGATGCTGGAGCGGATGAATTTCCCGATATAATTTTCATCAATGGTTTTGAAGAGGTTATATGAACCTGCTGAGACCACTCAAAACAGAAATTAAGATAAAAATCTTCTTATAATTTGACCCTTTATGTGAAAAAACTGAGTCAGAATATTGGCCAAGGTACGATACCCTAAAATATCTGACTCAATTCACCCATGCAGTGACTAATTTGCCTGTTATGGCAGCACTAATTACTGAGTTTGACCAGCACAATAAGACATCAAAATGGCTTGTCTAAAATATCCAGCAATATCCGTACTAGTGACTCTGCCAAAATTTTACAGGCTGAAGATGAAGCAATCTAGCTGATTACGCCATGTGACCTTACTGCAACAATCTTGATCTAGGGCCGTGCTGCCAGGTTAATACTTATTGGAATAAAACAGATCGCTGAACCCCATACCCTGTATTAGGTTCACTTCTCATAGGGCTAGCCATGCTTTCGATTTTATTGATTACAAAACAGCTATAAGTTTAGATCAAAACCACTGTAGAAAATCAAATCAACAATGCAAGCCTCAGGCATTGGGTGTTGCAACACATGTAACTCCTGACCATTAATCACTGGCTCACCCATATATCGCAACTCGTAAAAATTTCGATCATGGTATTGAACCTGTGAATAAAAATCTGATCCATCAATTTGTACTTCATTACAAACTTGCCCATCTTGATTGAATTGTAAATACAGAGTGTCTCTAAAAACATCTGGAAATGGATTACTTATATGAGCAACAATGAAGAGGTTATTTTGGCCACCCAGTGATATTGTCCGAGGAGACACACTGTGTCCTTCACCTGAATAACTGTAGTTAAAAAAATCACTATTCTCACCAGTAAAATCTGTTTGAAAAAAATCAAATCCCCCTCCTATTTCGCTGTGTCTGGTGGTACTAAAAACACGACCTCTGGGATGCAATAAATGTTGAGTATTATTAGCAGTGATCCTCATGAGGCTGTCATACCTAGTAAAAAACAATTCATCACCAAAATCGTTAAGAACAAATTGATTCAGCCTTGGAATACCAAAACCATCTTCTTCAGAATATGAAACAAAAAATTGATTGTTATCAGATGGTAACAATGAGAATGTTTCATTGTGAGTGATAAAAATCTTACCATTGCGATTGTAGTCAAATAATTTCTGGCCATCATCAGCAATCCTCAACACTCTAATTGCACCATTGCCTGCTTGCACATATGACGAAATGATTGCGCTTTTATCATATAACAGTAAAGTATGAACACGTTCATTTCCTGACCCAAATTCACCTGTAAAAGTTCCAAGATCCTCACTCCAATGATTTAGAAAACCACCAGATGTGTCATACCACCAGATATATGTAACCTCGTCAACAACACCAGTCACGGCTACAGTATCGGTGGTTTCATCTACCTTTAAAATTTGACCTGCTGCATCAGTAGTTTCATCTATTGCTTTACGCCACATCAATGAACCATCAGCTCTGCTGAACTTGGAAATTTCAGTTCTATGTGATGCCTGGATAACGCCACTCAATACATAAATAAAATTTTGAGTCATTACGCCATCAAGAGTAATAGCCAGTTCAGCCGTGTCCTCAATGATCCAATTCAATGTCCGATCATGATCCAAACTGTAAATGACCAAACGTCTTTGTTGTGGTTTTCCAATAACGTTAAAACGATTACCTGTGATCACAATAATTCCTTCATCATCAATCTTCATACGCTTAAATTCGGTCGTAAACTCAGGCGAATAAATGAAGGGTTCATTCTGAACC
>JBPOFV010000553.1:0-2049 GCA_051252335.1 Marinicella sp.
GCTCAAATAGTGCGGCGGCCGCGCCTAAATAATTACTGATTGAAGAGTCATCATTGTCATGAATTTTTAGCTCCGGTCCCGAGCCCGATGTAAGGGTGATCTCCATACAAGTGAGGGCTTTCTTAAGATTTTCGTTTGATGCACTACGGTTGTATGAAAGGAGTAGGCCTTCTACAGAAATCATTTTTTTACATAAGTTGCGATACTGTTCGCTATATAAGTCTTGGTCGGGTGTGATCGTGGGCATGTTAAAGAAATTCTGAAATTTCGATGCAATGCTAGATGTCTTGGATTTATCGTCAAAGGCTTCGCCTAGTAGGCGATTGAGCTCTTCTTTATAGCGGCCTTTGACTTCCTTTTCAAATACATAATTTGAGCACATTGAAAAACTATCGGCTCGCGACCAAGCAGAGAAGTGTCGTGATTTTATGGCTTGTTCAAAGTATGAGCGAAACAGTAGGAATCTTATGTAATTGGCAAGATAAATGGTTGTATAGCGTTGCTGACCATCAATTAGTGCATGATAATTTTCATTAACGACGGTGACTATGGCTCCTGCAAAATACTTTGAGTTTGAGTTATCTTTGGTATCGTCATTGTGGCTGAAGAGGTCATTAACTAATGCACTAACACGGTCTGGTTCCCATACGTAAGGGCGCTGGTAATGTGGGATTTTAAATAGACGTGCCGTAGCATCTTCGGCATGAATATCAGAGCCTAGATGGAAGAAATCGCGTATTTTTGTGCCTCTTAGGTCCACTGCTCTTCACCGCTAAATTGGAATTTAGAGGAGCGTAACAGAGCTGGCCGCAATTTATATGACATATTTTGTCTTGAGATTTGTGCTTCTTTCATGACGAGCGAAAAGCTCTGGAGAGAAGCAATGAGACGGAATCGACGAACCCATTCCTCTGAATTCAAGGCCAAGGTGGCCTTGACTGCAGTCCAGAGGGATCTGACGATGGCGGAGTTGGTAAAAAATTTGATGTCCATGCCAATCAAATTACCGCATGGAAAAAGCAGTTGTTGAGCACCTCATCACGTATAGGGCGACTAAGCGGGTACGATTAAATTGGGTAAAACTCAAATCTAAACAAAGCCAATTCGATGACCACCTTGCTCACGTTCCAACCGTTGCTGATTTTCATTAATGCATCCTTCCGCTAAGGCGGAAACCGATTTGTTTGGCTGATAGCAAACGCGTCTGTACGCGGTTGAAACGTCACCGAGTGTAACTGCGTTACATTGCTTGGTGGCGTATTTCAGGGCCGACTGAATTTCGTCATCAGACGAACCAAGGCTTTGAGCGATGGTTTTGAAAGCCAATTCAAATTGCTTTGCTGTCATGGCTCGAAAGTTGACTTTGATATCCAGGCGGCGAAACACGGCATCGTCGAGATGATCATGGAAATTGGTTGCGACGATGAGGAATCCATCGTAGTCGTCGATCTGTGTTAACAACTCGTTGACTTGCGTGACTTCCCATTGATGAGACGCATTTTGACGAGACGCTAACAAACTATCGATTTCGTCGATGAGCAATAGTGTTTCGTTCTCCTGAGCCTCGTAAAAAGCATCCGCGATATTTTTCTCAGTTCCACCTACAAACTTGTCCAGCAGGTCAGATGCTCGCTTGATTTGGCACGCTATACCCAAAGTTTTTGCGATGTGCTTGGCCAAAGCCGTTTTCCCTGTGCCTGGAGGCCCAAAAAAGCCAAGGCGACCGTGGCCTGCAAGTTTTAGATGTTCGACAAGCGTATCTACTGGTGGGTCGGTGTTTAGCCAGGCTTTGTCGTAAGGCATTTGAATGATCTTGCGAGGGCGCTTGGGTAAGTTACGATTGCCCGCACGACTTGCAATCACGTGTCTAAATAACGTTGTTGGATTGTCGCTCTCGCTTCCAATGAGTGTCATCACTTTTTCGGTTCGTGCAATTTCTGAAGGCGTTATGTTTTCGTGTTTTGCTACGTCAATAAGTAGAGACTCATCAAGATCAAAATTGCTCATGCTGTTGAGCAGCATGTGTCGGCGCTTTTCTTCGGGCGGGCT
>JBPOFV010000554.1:0-2047 GCA_051252335.1 Marinicella sp.
AACCCATAATCATACCTATACAAAACAGCATGATTTTCAGTAAGTAGCTTTTTAACTGACTTTTGTTCTTTTGTCTTTTTTTCTTACTAGGCACCAGAGAGTATGAAGCAGTTCACAAAATGATTTCTGGCATGTTAACATGAGATTAAACAATTGTATCTACAATGGTCTTTTTGAATTTAACAGAGGACAAACAATGAAACTAAGACACTTCATATTAGCCACATCATTATTTTCAGGCATCGCGCAAGCAGACACTACCTTGACATACAACAATGCCAAGGGTCAGGAAAACAGTAAAATGTACTTAAGTGATGGGTATGCAAAAATTACCAACAACATGGAATCCAGTACAGCCTTAATTTTTAATTTAAATGAAAACTCATTCACTGTGATCAACCACTCAGATAAAAGTTATATGGTTTTCGGAGAACGAGAGATTGCTGCATTAGGTGACGTTTCTGCGATGGTAGATCGAATGCTGGAAGAGCAATTGGCACAAATGCCAGCAGCACAAAGAGAACAAATGAGAGGCATGATGAAGTCCATGATAAAACAGCAAATGCCGAAACAAGCTGAGCCACCAACCTATGAAAAGAACGGTCAATCTTCAAGTTACAATGACTTCAAATGTGATGAAGTAACCAAGTGGGTTGAAGGCAAAAAAGAGGCCACTTTTTGTGTGGCTGACTACCGTGATTTAGGTGTAGGTGCCGAAGAATATGCCAGCATCAACCAATTCATGAAAGTGGCTGAAAAAATGGCTTCCCAGTTTGGCCAAGATCACAGCATGAATTTGGGTTCTATCGGCCAAGTATTACCTGTGTATTACGATATGGGCAATCAAAAAGTCTACTTATCTGATGTAAACAACAGTGATTTATCACCACAGGTTTTTCAAGTACCTGGCGGATACAACCAAGCATCGCTGCCTAAAGAACTGTTCAGATAAGCATTTCTTGTCACATTAAAAACAACCCATGTAATGCGCATGGGTTTTTTTGCACCTTGGTTTTACAGATTTGTCACCCCTTATGGCGGTTAATTTTGGTAGAATGCCGCCATGTTTAAATTTGTTCATCTTGTCCATTACAACAGCACAAAAGACCAGCAATCTGGTTTTGAGCTGCACTGTACCCATAAAATTTTTGATGAACAACTGATCCAATATCTATACACACAAATTCAAGGTGAACACCCAATCATCGTGCTCAATGCCAAAGCTGAATTGCCACCTTATTATCAAATCAGGTTGCTTCAACCCATGGTTGATAATGAAGAAGTTAATTGGGTCAATGCATTAACAACCATACAGCATGAGTTGTCGCCATTAATCAACTCTTTTAGTGGCACAAAAACACAATTAGACCAGGCCGTTTATTTGCTCCAAGAGCCAAAGTATTTCATGACTTCTGCGAGTAATTACAATTGTTTCGCTTGTCGAAGCATTAAACACCTAAACTCAAGTACTCAACAATTTGCAGTCAATAATTTACTGGTCGAAACTGCAGCATCTCATCCTGAACCAACACCAGATACCGGCGACCAAAGACCGTTACCCGCACACCCACTGTCTGAACTACAGCTTAACCTAACCACGTTCAACCCAACTCAACTACCAGGGGGCTATCCGTGCCTAGATAACAAACCTCTGGCTTTACATATTGTTATGGACTGGGGTGGCGGCGTGCATCAATGGACCAACGATTTTATTGCTACACACGAAGAAATGAATCACCTGGTTCTTATGAGCCAAGGTGAGTTCTACCGACAACAACAAGGTGAACGATTTCGGTTATTGTGGCAAGGCACCGAAGGTGTCGAATTGGCACAATACCATTTAACAGCGGCCATAAAAGCCACCACCAGGCACCACAAACAATACCAACAGCTGTTGGCGAATGTAGTCAAACAATGGCAGGTTCAACTGATGGTTGTCTCATCATTGATTGGTCATGCCATGGACTGTTTAAACACCGGGTTGCCGACGCTGCGCATCTTACATGATTATTTTCCTCATTGGCCGAGTCTGAATGCTGAGTTAGAT
>JBPOFV010000555.1:0-2038 GCA_051252335.1 Marinicella sp.
CTCTTAAATAACTCAAGAGGAATGGGTTGGTTTCAATTTCTTCGATAACATGAAGGATATCAGCATGCGCAACTGTTTTGTTTTGTGCATCAATGATATCTGCAACACTGGAAATGATACCTGAGATTGATTTTGACATGTCAAAAAGGGGTGAACAAATGACCCATTATAATGCCAAATAACAGCATTAAATCCATAAATTTCCAAATACTGTGACTCTGTTTTTCAATCCAGCATCAAGAAGAATTCATGCATAATTGGACACACATGCTTTAAAGAGGTCAGTACCCTTTAAGGAAGAAGCTAAAAATATGAGTTGGTCTGTAAGCCGGGTTCTGTTCGTATAAATACGCGGCAATCATTCATCTGGGTCTGACATTGCTGCCAGCCTCAAGCAATCTACCCGGAAACAGTGTGGGCACACACCTATAGTTTCCCTATTTGATCTTGCTCCAGGTGGGGTTTACCATGCCGCCTTTGTTACCAAAGACGCGGTGCGCTCTTACCGCACCATTTCACCCTTACCATTCGAGAATGGCGGTTTCTTTTCTGCTGCACTGGCCGTAGGCTCGCGCCCCCCGGACGTTATCCGGCACCTTGCCCTGTTGGAGCCCGGACTTTCCTCGAATTGAATAATCAATCCGCGATTGCCCGACCAACTCAGTGCGTATTATTGGGTCAAATGTAACTAATTACAACTTGTATTTTCACATCTGATTTTGATTTCGAGTAAGATGAGATGGTTTTTTTTAATGAGATTTTCATACCATGTTTAGACCCATGTATTTTTTGCTTTTGTTATCAACGTTTGGATTAATTAAACTTGAGGTTGCTGTCGCCGACGAATGGTTGAAAATAAACCATCCAGATCAAGCCACCAAACTGGCATTGAAAGATCAGGGCTTACATTACGAAAATTTTATTTTTATTCAACAAGATCAAGTTAATTCAATTTCAATCATCAATCATGCACAGCCTGTAGACAGGCCCTTTCATTTTCTTATAGATGATGAGTATATTGATTTAACAGAAAACTTGCTGCCTCAAACACCTTGGTTTTCTGCAACAAACACTGATGCACCTGCTTATTATTTGGTGCAGTTTAATGGACCCATCAAGCCGACATGGTTGGCCAATTTGCAACAACAAGGGATTAAATTAATCAGTCCAATGGCACCATTTTCATGGATTGTCTGGGCAGACTCGACACAAGTTTCAACACTCACTCGTGATGCTGGTATCAGGCATTGGAATTATTTTTATCCGGCATTCAGGGTCCAAGCTCAGAATCGAGTATTACCTAATCATGAGATTCCTAGTATGGCATTGGTTTATCAGCCAAAACTTGTCGACACCATCAATCAGCTACAATCATTGGGTGGGACTAACATCAGTTCAGTACCAATAAATGAACACTTAAGTGCTTTAAACTTCTCCATATCTGGCAGTTCATATCTTGCAGCTGCACAAGTGTCAGGACTATTAACGGTGCAAAAAATTCAACAAGATGCAGGCTTACGAGGCGAGATGAGTCAGCAATCTATCGTGGGTAACTATGATGAAAACAATGTAGTACAAACTGGTTACCAGGACTGGTTGGATGACACTGGGTTAGATGGTAATGGCGTGGTCGTTTCGGTGGTTGATGGCGGTATATACCAGAATCACCCAGATTTAGGTAATGTAGTGGCATGTACTGGAACTGGAGCCAGTTGTAATGATTCTTCAGATTCACATGGAACTCATGTGGCCGGCGCCATTGGTGGCACTGGGGAGAATGGCTCAACCAATGCAGCTGGTTTTAATCGCGGTTTAGGTGTGGCACCAGGCACTGAAATTGTCGAGCAATTGTATGCACCACTTTTGGGTGGTGGACCTGGCGGGATGGTGGCAGGTGGCATGCTTTCAATCTATAAAGATTCGGCTACCAGCGGAGCCATGTTAAGTAACAACTCTTGGGGACCAACCGGTACACCTCAAGGCTATGATATTCCTACCATGGAGGTAGATATGATCAGTCGTGATGCCAACCCTGATG
>JBPOFV010000556.1:0-2036 GCA_051252335.1 Marinicella sp.
ATTCAATATGGGTTTGTTTAAGTAAACCTGGCATCTAACAAGTACCGTGTTAATATCCTTGTTTACTGATGTCTTTGTCCTTAATTTTTATTCAGTTGTTTGTAAGACAATCAACACCGAATGACCCAACCAGGTAATATCATGAAAATTTTAATCCGCAATTTGGCTCGCAGTACCACTGAAAAAGAATTGGAATCCTATTTTAAAGTGTTTGGCATGGTTCAATCTTGTGATTTGGTATTGGACCATGCAACTGGCAAGTCCAAAGGTTTTGCCTTTGTGGTTATGCCCAAAGCAGGCGAGGCCAAAGTGGCTATCAAAAAACTTAATAACAAAGATGTCGCCGGCAATCGAATCAGGGTGAAAAAAGCTGAAAACAAGCCTGCAGTTTCAAGCCTAGATGATGTCAAATCAACAATTGAAAACCCATCAGATATCACTGACTGACTCAGATTTATTATCAGAATATTATTCGAAATAAAAAATACACCCTGCAAGGCTTTGATTCAGGTACAGGAGGTACTCAAATTGGTGGTGGTATAGGATCAGGTGATAGTGGATTTGGCAATTTTGGCGAAGATGGAACTCTAGGCATTGGTGGTTCAGGATCAGGTGATCCATATCATGTTGCCGGCGGTGGAGGCGGATACTACGGTGGTGGTGCTGCTTATGCAGCTGGTGGGGGTGGTGGTTCATCTTATATAGATGGTTTATCTGATGCCAGTACCATATCAGGTGTGCGACCAGGTAATGGCTTAGTTGTTATTTTGGCAACCGATATTATTTATAAAGATGGTTTCGAATAAACTCAGAAATTTCTAAGATATGAAAGGGCCTATTGGGCCCTTTTTTATTTGATAAAAGTCTGTTATTGCACCAGGAGAGTTACAGCCAGCCAGTTATTATCATGAGATAGACTGATTTCATGGGGCAACACAACTTCATCTTCTGTGATCAATCTAGGTGGACCTGATTTGGTGTAGCCATTCATCTCAAGTAGAGGACGTTCAATTTTTGCTTTGATGCCATGACTAGTTAATATTTTTTGCGCCAATTTTCTGACTTGTGAAGATTGGTTTTTATAGGTTGATAAACGATTCATTTTTGTCACAACAACATCAACGTTATTAAGTGATTCAGGGTTTTTATTGACAAGTGCAGTGGCGTGAACCGCTGTTACTATGCCAGCTTGTGTGGGGTGAAAACGCCAGATTAGTTGCAATTGGAGACGGGTGTTTTCGTGCTGCAGTGTGGCTAAGAAATCTTGGTGATAGTCATGAGTGGTGAGTTGATTCAAACAGGCCACATCCAGTTCAAATTGAATGGGTGAGAATTTGAGTTGATTATTCAATTTCTGACAGGCCTTATAACTGGCTTCTTTAGCGGCCCACAAACTCCATAAGTAATTGTTTTGATCACTTGCAACAGATAGATAATGTTGTTCAACAGTGGTGAGGACTCGATTGACATACCTCTTGTTCAAATGCTTTTGATTGTCTACCAATAAATCAACTACGTCATTGCCTAGCATAATTTATTTTGTTGCGAAGTATTGTGATTCTAAGGTCACCAGTTGGTCGATCATGATGGCAGCCACATCTCGCATGGCTCGACGCCCTTTTTGTTCACTGCTGGCTTCAGATAATTCTAACTTTAGAGTGAATTTTTCACCTGATTTAGGCATTTTGCTGGCAGATGCTTGTGAATCCCCACGTAAATATATGGATAAAAGTTGTTTGATGCCACTGTCAATATGCAATTTCCCAACACCATATATATAATTTTCTGTGTTGATGCGACCTGTGTTACTGCGGGTACCTTCTGGAAAAACCATCACATAATGGCCGTTGTTCAGTAAGTAACTGGCTTTATCCATGGTCAACTTTGAGGCTTTGGTGTCTTGTTCGATCAGTATGCACTTTCCCAAATAGCAAATTGCACGGTACAGTCGGCTTTCCTTAACATGGCTGGCTTTGGGTAAATTCCAGCACATTGATTTGAAATGGCTCATGTATGACAACGGTGTCGATAAAGCC
>JBPOFV010000557.1:0-2036 GCA_051252335.1 Marinicella sp.
CTTCTGGAGAAACCCGATAGATTGATTGGGTTGATTTTAATTGGAAACAATTTCATCAATATCGCTGCCACTGCACTAACCACCATAGTTGCAATCAAAATTGCAGGCGATAAAGGCGTTGCCTATGGAACAGCAATTTTAACCTTTGCAATTTTGATATTTTCAGAAGTGACACCAAAGACTTATGCTGCATTGCATCCAGAAAAAATTGGATACATTGCATCATTCATTCTGACACCCATGTTAAAAATTCTTTATCCAGTGGTTTGGGCAACCAATTTGGTTACCAATGGTTTATTGCGATTATTGGGAGTTCCCAAAAGCATCGCACAGGAAGCATTATCCAGAGAAGAACTTAAAACTTTAGTCATTGAAAATGACTTAATCAATCCAGATGTACATCAAAAAATGATGATCAATGTGATGAATTTAGATCACATCAATATTGAAGACGTGATGGTTCCTCGCAATGAAATCCAAGGGATAAATATCAATGACAGTTGGGACATCATTGAGAAGCAGCTGGTTAACACGTACCTGACCCGCCTTCCTGTATATGTTGACAACATAGATCAAGTGATAGGCATTCTTCATATACGCACCATATTAACCATGCTAAAAAACCAAAATTTAGATTCTGCTAAATTAAGAAGGATTTTACGCAAGCCCTATTTTGTGCCAGAAACTGCCAGTTTATCAGCACAACTTCGTGAGTTTCAGAAAAAAGAAAGGCGCATGGGATTGGTGGTTGATGAATATGGTGATTTAGTTGGATTGGTTACCTTAGATGACATCCTTGAAGAAATTGTTGGCAAATTCACATCAGAGCCAGGTGACAGGGGGTTAAAAATCATAAAACAAGGTGACAATCAATATCTAGTCAAAGGTCGTATAGCAGTCAGATCATTGAATCGCAGGCTGCAATGGAATCTGCCAACTGAAGAAGCAACCACCATCAATGGTTTAATTACCGAGCACTTACAAGATTTACCCACTCAAGATTTAACCGTTACCATAGAAGGATATCAGATGAAAATTTTGGAAACCTCTGACGACAACATCATCAGTAAAGTACTTATTGAGCCGCCGGCCAATGGGGCTTAAACTTTTGGCTTGTTTGAACTGAGTAACAACAAAAACCCAAAAAACGACACGACTAAAAGTAATACGGCCACAGAACTCAAAACCGCATATTCAGACGAGTTCAACAGAACACCACCTATAGCACCCCCAACAAACGCACCAAAAAATTCACTGGTAGCAAATACACCCATCGCAGCGCCACGGTATTTTTCATCTGCAACTTTAGACAATGACGATGGCATGGCTGCTTCTAAATAGTTAAATAATCCAAAGTACAACACCAAATAAGCCGCCAATATCAGCATTGAACCATGGTGCCAATTTATCATGTATATACTGAGACCTAATACCATAAAAGCACAGGTCATGAATTGCATGTGCTTCTTCTTTTTCTCTTGTAGAAAAATCAAAGGCACCATAATAAATAGTGAAAGTAATAATACCGGCAAATATAATTGCCAATGTGAGGCCAAAGCAAAATTAAAATGATTGACCAAAATCAATGGCAACACCAAAAACAATGCCGTCATACTTGCATGTAAGGCAAAAACACCCACATCCATCAAGATCAATTCTTTTTGTTTAATACAATGCAACAATTCATTTAACTTGTAATCTCTGGGTTTTAATTTATGCGGCTCCTCAACCACAAAAACCAACACCAACAAAGCCGCAAAAGCCAATATGGCAATAAACCAAAATAAACCGTTTAATCCGAATTGACTTGCCAAAATAGGACCAGTAATAAATGCCAACATGAACGACAAACCGATACTGCTGCCGACTATACCCATCATCTTGCCACGTTGCTCAGGCCTGGATACATCAGCGATCAAGGCCATACCAGTTGATGCAATGGCGCCCATGCCTTGGATGAGTCGCCCAACTATAATCCAATATATATCTACAGCCAAAGCTGCAATGATTGAACCAATGATGAAAAGGGTTAACCC
>JBPOFV010000558.1:0-2034 GCA_051252335.1 Marinicella sp.
ATCAATATATGATTTAATTTTATCGAAAGAACGCTCATCAATCACTGCATTGATGAAGTTTCCAAAATCACGGGTTGAACCCATTTTGAAGGTACTGACATCTGCCACCAATTGAGCCTTAACCTCATTCCACATTGACGCAGGGATATAAGCACGGGAAGCAGCAGAACATTTTTGGCCTTGGTATTCAAAGGCCCCTCTGGCTAAAGCAGTAGCCACTGCCACTGGATTGGCAGACTCATGAGCGAACACAAAATCTTTACCACCCGTTTCCCCCACCAAACGAGGATACGAATTGTAGCGCCCAATGTTGCCACCAACTTCTGCATAAATGTGTTGAAATGTTGGTGTTGAGCCTGTGAAGTGTACACCTGAGAGTTCTGCCCTAGGTAATAATGCCGCACCGGCTACTGGTCCGTCAGCTGCAACCATATTAATCACGCCATCTGGTAGACCAGCTGCTTTGAAAACTTCCATGATCACATAAGCAGATAACATTTGGGTTCCCGACGGCTTCCAAACAACCGTGTTACCTAACATGGCTGGTGTGGCAGGTAAGTTACCCGCAATGGCAGTAAAGTTAAAAGGTGTAATGGCCATCACAAACCCTTCTAAAGGTCGCCAGTCTAATTGGTTCCATACACCAGGTGATGAAACCGGTTGTTGCGACATGATTTGTTCATAAAAATAGGCATTAAAACGCAAGAAATCAATCAACTCACAGGCCGAATCAATTTCAGCTTGATAACAGTTCTTTGATTGTCCATGCATGGTTGCTGCATTGATGATGTTGCGGTATGGACCTGCCAATAAATCAGCTGCTTTTAAGAAGACTGCAGCTCGCGATTGCCATGGTAATGAAGCCCAATCATGTTGGGCAATGATGGCGGCATCAGCAGCTGCGTTGAGCTCATGTTGCGTGCCATTATGAAATTGTCCCAATACATGCTGATGGTCATGTGGCATCACTACATTTTCAACTTGGCCTGTTCTGATCTCTTGCCCACCGATATAACAAGGAATATCAACTTGCTCACCTGACATTTTATCCATGGCTTGTTGTAACGCCAGCGTTTCACTGCTACCAGGCTGGTAATCATTGATGGGTTCATTTTTAACTTCAGGAGTTTGAGGTATATTGGCGCTAATCATCAGACAAATCTCGTAAAAAAAGGTGAATTATACGGGTTTATTGCAGGTGTGTAAAAAAAACCAGAGTAAATAGAGGTTTGTAACGACTTAAATCATTGTGAATGGTTTGAAACCAAACAAATATTGGCATCGTGGCTTTGTTTGGCCTTATACATGGCCATGTCAGCAGCACGACGTAAATCATTGAATTTTTCACCTTGCTGTTTATAAATAGCCACTCCAATACTGGTTTCAACTGTAATGACATGGCCTTGATAAATCAATGGTTCTGCAATCGACTTAACCACATCATAAGCCACTGACATGACTTCTTCATTGTCAATAAAATTTTCTACAACAATCAAGAACTCGTCACCACCTAAGCGGTAGATTTGACCTGATTTCAATACAGCTTTCGACTGAACCGCAACATGTTGCAGACATAAGTCACCCGCATCATGGCCATATGTGTCATTGATGAGTTTGAATTTATCTAAATCTAAAAACATCAATGCAATGTTCTTATCTTTTGGCATATTCAAAACTGCTTTCTCGAAATGAACTTGAGCCAACTGTGAAATGGGCAATCCTGTTAATTGGTCATGATTGGCCAGCTTTTCCATGGCTAATTTATTAGCTGTTATTTGCTCAATTAAATGCAACATAGTTTTTTTGTATTTTAAGATGGCCGCTGATACAAATAAAACGAAAAAGGTTAAACCCAATAAATACAACTGCCAATGATTTGAATTCAACATCATTTGGTTCGCATCTATGACTAATTTCAAATAATCTGAGATAAAACCATAACCAATAAGGGCGACCAGTAACAACATAATAGCAGTAAAGGTCACAACCACCCTTGCATTGTAAAACAAAGCCAATAAGACGCTTATCATAGGA
>JBPOFV010000559.1:0-2034 GCA_051252335.1 Marinicella sp.
TACCTGGGCCGCCATTCAAGGTCGAGAAAAATTAACCATAGAGTGGGATCATGGCAGCAATGTCAGCTACAGTACCAAAGACCATGAAGCAGTGTTCATCAAAGCACTGGAAAACCCCAAAGAAGTGGTGCGAAACAGAGGTGATGTAGATTCAGCAAAAACCGATGCAGCTAAATTTATAGAAGCCGATTATCATGTGGCAGGTTTGGCTCATGCCACCATGGAGCCACCAGCAGCAACAGCCAGAATAAATGGCGATGTGGTTGAAGTTTGGGCCTGTACCCAAACCCCTCAAGCGGCTCAACAAAACGTCATGGGTACTTTGGAGATAGCCAAGGAAAATGCCGACAATGTGCAGATCAATGTAACCTTATTAGGTGGTGGATTTGGTCGAAAATCAAAACCTGATTATGTCGCAGAAGCTGCTTATCTGGCCAATGAAACCAAATTACCGATCAAAGTCTTGTGGACCCGGGAAGATGAAATCAAACATGGGTATTACCATTCTCCAAGTTACCAAAAACTAAGCAGCACCCTAGATGCCAACAACAAAGTCAGCAGTTGGTATCATGCCATGGTGAATCATCCCATCGGCTCAACATTCAACCCTTTGGCCAAAACCGCTGGCAGTACCGATTTAGGCCAAGGTGATATGATGTTTGATGTGCCTAACATTAAAATAGCATTGGGTGAAACTGACACCTTTATGCGCATTGGTTGGGTTCGATCAGTAACCAATATCAACAATGTTTTTGCCGCTGCTTCATTTGTCGATGAATTGGCTCATGCCGCTCATAAAGACCCCAAAGACTTTTTAATGGATATGATTGGTGATGACCGCACTGAAGATTTTGCCAAAGACGGCTTTAAATATGGAAACTATGGTGAATCTCCGGAACAATACCCAGCTGAAACCAGCCGTTTAAAAAACGTCATTCACATTGCCACAAAAAGTGCTCAATGGGGAAAAGATCTGCCCGAAGGAACGGGCATGGGTGTGGCAGCCTGGCGCAGTTTCCTCAGCTATATTGCTGTGGTGGTGAAAGTTTCCATAGATGGCAGCAAAGTCAAAATAGAAGACATTCATATGGCCGTTGATGCAGGTAAAATCTTAAACCCTGATCGGGTTATTTCACAAATGGAAGGCTCTGCCATATTTGGCGCGTCTTTGGCATTTTATGGCGAGATCACAGCCAAAGATGGTGTGGTTGAACAAGGCAACTTCCATGATTATCAAATGACGCGAATCAATCAAATTCCAGATATCCATGTCCATTTGGTAAAAAGTGATGCCATTCCTACTGGGGTTGGAGAGCCTGGGGTCCCGCCGGTGGCTCCAGCCATTTGTAATGCAATCTTTGCCGCTAATGGCAAACGTCACAGAAGATTGCCTTTAAAAGAATTGCAACTGGTTTAATCATCCAAAAAAAGAGCAACTTTTAAAGTTGCTCTTTGATTGTTTTGATCTTAGTTTCCAAGCGCGGATCAGGGTTAATTTCATACGCTTTTTCATAATAGGACAGTGCTGATTTCATGTCCTTGGCGGCTGCATACGACTCGGCAAGAACAAAAATGGTTTGAAAGCTTTTCGGATATATTTCTAAATTTTTCTTTAAGGTTTTTATTGTTGCCCCTGGATCTGTTGAATGAGCAGATTGGGCCAAGTTGATCAAAGTCCATTCAGTGAAGTCATGGGTGTGTGAACCAAAATACTGTTGTTTTAATTCATCATGATGAGCCAAGGCCGCATCGATGCCTTTCTCGTTGAATGTTTCCTTAAGGATATCAACAGTGAACATGGGTTTAACTGCACCACGATGACAAGTCATACATTCAATTTCCACTGAACGATCTTTAATACCGGTAACCATATGTTGATTCAGATCCATCATCATTTTCAACATGAACCTGGCTTTCTCCTTGTTCTCTTTTTCATCATCAGAAAAATCAATTGTTTTCAAAGATTGGCCTTCTTCACCGACATGACAATGTTGGCATCGAACACCCAGTCCAATCGACATCATACGCATGGTC
>JBPOFV010000560.1:0-2033 GCA_051252335.1 Marinicella sp.
GTTCTGACGCCTGAATCCACCAAAGTATGCTCAAGTTGAGCCAAATTAACCTGCTCTAATAAGCCGGTTGAGGGCAAATAATTATTCAATGGATCTTCAGCATACAAACGCACTTGAATGGCATGGCCATGTTCATGAATCTCCGTTTGTTTCAATGGCAAAAGCTCCCCTTGTGCGACCCGAATTTGCCACTCAACTAAGTCAACACCAGTGATCATTTCAGACACCCTGTGTTCTACTTGTAAGCGAGTATTCATTTCCATAAAAAAGAAAGAGTCATCGCCATCCATTATAAATTCAATGGTGCCAGCACCAACATAATCAATGGCCTGAGTGGCTTTAATCGCCGCATTGAGCATATCAGTTCTGGTGGCATCACTTAACCCAGCAGCAGGCGCTTCCTCAATCACTTTCTGGTATCGCCTTTGGGTAGAACAATCTCGTTCGAACAAATGCACCACATGTCCATGAGAATCAGCGAAGACTTGAACTTCTATGTGTTTCGGCTTGGTGATGTATTTTTCAAGAATTACTTCATCATCACCAAAGGCATTCATCGCTTCTCTTTTTGCAGATTGCAATTGGCTGACGAATTCATCAGCTTGATTAACAATTTTCATGCCCTTACCACCGCCACCTGCGACCGCTTTAATGAGTATGGGATAACCGATTTCTGTAGCTGCACGCTCAAGTGTCTCAATGGCTTGGTCGCTGTCTTGGTAACCAGGAACACAGGGCACATCCGCTTGAATCATGGTTTGTTTAGCAGCAGACTTTGAGCCCATTAAACGCAATGCTTCCGGAGGTGCGCCGATAAAAATCAAGCCAGCAGACGCAAGCGCTTCAGCAAATGCCGCCCTTTCAGATAAAAATCCATAACCAGGATGTACGGCATCCGCACCATGAGATTTAGCTGCTGCTATTATTTTTTCAATATTTAAGTATGAATCAGCTAAATCAGTAGACCCAATATGACAAGCTTCATCAGCCATCTGTACATGTTTGGCATGGCGATCTGCATCAGCAAATACGGCTACAGTTTTGATGCTTAAGTGACGACAGGTGTTGATGATACGAACCGCAATTTCTCCGCGGTTCGCAATCAATATTTTCGAAATCGGCATAATTTCCAACGGCTTAATAAAGTCGGATATTATACCTCAGCTACATATTTTTTTAATGCATAGATATCTATGCTGTTTCATTCAAACCCATCTTCAAATATCAGATCATTCCCCAAGGGATTAAAAAACCAATTACTGGAAGGGTTGGTTCTGATTGAAGCAGTGGTGATTGCCACATGGGTGCCATTTACAAATGTACCACCAACACCGCACACTGCAAACCCAGTATAGGTAGGGTCATTGTTTATGTTGATATCACAACCACTGGCAATTCCACCATAAGACAATACAATGGTGTAGTCATCTGCATTACCTTGAATCTCATCAGCTCCGCTCATAGCCAGCCTCAAGGTTGCCTCATCATCGGCGCCGAGTTGTCGTTGAGCTTCATCATTAAAAGTTCCTTGTTGCATCACTGCTTCTGAGTTAGTAAACCCCAAAGCTGCACCCACTGCTCGATCAGGATTAGCGGCATAATTATCACCTCCTGGTAAATCTATAAGATCTCTTGTGTAATTAGATGCACCGTAAGGAGGTGATAAAACAAATGGGTTATTTACTGCATCATTAAACCAAAATAAATTTTGGTCGTCATCTCGTAAATCATCATCTGAGCCAATGATGTTATCACTGCCATCATTAAAATCAAATTCATCATCCACACCATCAGTACTGTTGGTGTAATTGGTGTTAACTCCAGATACACCTGTTTGACTACCTAGATTTGGATGAGCCAAACCAATACAATGACCAACTTCATGTAAAACAGTAGACTCCCAATCAAATTGTGAAAATGGCACATTATTATCACCACCAAAAGTTAGATTTGAGTTGACTGATGCCAGCTCATTCCAAGTATCTATGATGTTCAACACAGGAACCACAAGTTCTGCATTATCGGTACCTGCT
>JBPOFV010000561.1:0-2021 GCA_051252335.1 Marinicella sp.
GTATTCATCTGTTGTTAGCTTTCTAGCATCAGAATTTTTCTTGTACACTGAAAGCTCTTGAGGCCAATTGGCATGCATAATTTCTATGAGGTCTAAGTCGCACCATGCTCCATGCCCGAAAAAGCCAATTATATTTGCTGATTTATTGGTAAAATGTACAAACAAAAGCTTTCCAGTTCGATTTATAAAACCATCACTTTCAATAAACTCTCCTAAGTGGAGGTGCTGTATCCCCCAATGAGATAACATATCATCATCATAATTAAGGTTTTTTAAATTTCTACTTTGATACTTTCTTAGTGGGTTTCCATTTTCTATATCCGAAACGATATTGTCATACGCCCGTTTATGATCATCAGGAATTACTAAATTAGAAGGAGTATTAACTTTTCTTTGTCTTTCTGCGATAATCCTGCATTTGTATCTTTGATATAGATAAATTGGATCGTTTTTTATGTCATAATACTGCCCGAATTCATTTTTAAGCTTTTGGTCACAATAGCTTGAGTAGTCATTCAATATTTCGTTTCGAAGTACCATATTCATCCTTTTAAGTAAGACGTGAGTTTTTAATAATACTCGTCATAAGGGTTTTCTGTTTCTAACTTTTCATAGCAATCTCTACAAAAGTACTTCCAGTTTTCAATACCTTTCATATTACCAAAATCGACACCTTGTATTTCACCTTCAAGTTCTAGTTCAGAGCAATTTTCACATTCGACAGTTGGTTCGTAATACCCACAAACATAACAAGTATCATTTGCGTCCTCGATTACAAATGAATCTCTTTTACATGCACTACATTCCCAGACATTTTCTGCTCTTATATCTTCATCTTCTATTCTAGCTTTTGCTCTTTGTTCAAGCTCATCAACATATTTATCTAGTTTCATTACCTCTTGATCTAAGGGGTAAGGTAAGTTGGAAATAATATCTTCATCTAAATGCTTTTGGCAAAATGCAGTATAAAAACCTACTAGAGTGACAAAGTTTGATTTTATTTGTTCAATTGACAAATTGAATTCAAAATGAACAATCTGATTTCTCAAATCTGATGCTGTTTTTATCGCTGAAAAATCAGAAGAATCCAACTCTACTTTTGATATTTTTTCTAACCGACTGATTGCAAGCCATAGATCTACAGTGTGTTTAGGTTTATCAATATTTGAGTAAATCAGTACTTCTTGAGTCCACCTCAACCTTTCTTTTAAACAAGTTTCAATTGCTTGCACAAGCAATAAAATTGCAAATTTCCATTGTTCCTCTGATTTTTCTGCCTGCACTGCTTTTGAGATTGACTCAATAAAGAAACTTTTAGAGTTTTCAAGTAGTGTCATTTTAAGTTTGGACAAATTCACCTCAGACTGGAGTAAAGCTAACGTTTCATTCCAAAGGATAAAAAAACTGCTTTTTGTCCTTTGGAATGACTTGTATATTTTTAATCTTCTATGCCAATTATATGGAATTCAGCACCCGAAGATCGTATTGCGTTCTCGGCACTCACTAACAGTACATCTAATTGCTTTTTACTATTTGAATTACTGGTATTCTCATAGATTTTCTTCCTTGTATGGGGTTGAACAATAATTACTCTAGTTCTTGATTTACTCACACCTTGGATATTGGCAAGTTCATTTATAAAGTCTTCCGCCTTGGCGGGTTTTCCGTTAAACCAACACTCTTTACTCGCAGAGTTATCTAATCTTTCCTGTAGATCAACTGTTAGATTTTTACGCATACAGTATCTTAAATTTTTAACACCTTGGTTCAATACTACGTCATGAGCACCAACTGATATACGCCGTTTAATTGAATCAGATTTTGCAGCTTTGACATGTATTAACGAAATCAGATTCTCTCCTTTATATTTTGTTAAATGGATAAAATCTGCTTTTTCTCCTGCACCATCGTCACAATAAAGCCAGCCTGTAGGAGTTTCTGTTGTATTAAATGTTGATGGATCTAACCAATCGCCATTCCAGCGATTTTTAACCCAGCAAAATAATGATTTTTCTTTACCT
>JBPOFV010000562.1:0-2014 GCA_051252335.1 Marinicella sp.
GCGCAGGCCTGTGCCAATGTTCAATCAAGTGAGTCATAAAAAAAGAAGGGCCAATATAAGTAAATATGTGGAAGAGGGAGTAAAGCCACAAGTATCTAGGAATTGAATAATTGGCCCCTTAGATAATATTCCAATAAACTAATATTAACTAAAATTACGAGCAAATGCTCATGTTTTGTCAATTATTCGACGTATTCCACCTCAAAATCATCAAAATCTTCATGTTTTTGATCTAAAAATTCCAATTCTTCTAATAATTGACATAAATCGTCAGGAAGTTCGGCATTTACCACGATGGAGTTATTTGTAATCGGATGCACAAATTCAAGTGATTCGGCATGCAAAGCCTGCCTGGAAAATTCCCTGATAATCTGTTTAAGTTCACTGTCAACATTGGCGTCAACTCGATTTGGGTTGCCATATAATGGGTCTCCTAATAATGGGTGCCCTAAGTGATGCATGTGAACCCTAATTTGATGGGTTCTACCTGTTTCTAAATTAACCCTGACCTGTGTGTAGTGATCAAAATGCGCAGTGGGTTCGTAATGTGTGATGGCTTCTTTGCCATTCATGACCACAGCCATCCTGACGCGTTGTGTTTTGTGCCTACCCATTTGTGTATGAACGGTGCCTGCATTTTTCAATTTGCCCTTAACCACACAAAAATATTGTCTCTTTACCGCATGGATTTTAAGCATCTCGATGAGCTTTAACTGACATTCTGACGTCTTGGCAACCACCATCAAACCAGATGTGTCTTTATCCAGCCTGTGTACAATACCGGCTCTGGGTAGCATGGCTTGTTCTTGGCTCATTCCTAGCAAGCCATTTAATAACGTTCCATTTGGATTTCCATTCCCTGGATGAACGACTAAACCAGCTGGTTTATTCAGTACCAATAAGAATTCATCTTCATATTTAATGTCTAAATCCATTTGTTCAGGTTGGTCATCAACAACCTGTTCAAGCTCTATATCCAGGTCAATCACTTCAAATCCTTTCAAAAGGGTTTTGCTTTTGGTATTATGGCCGTTGATTTTAACACCGCCCTGTTTTATCCACTGCTGAATAATGGCTCTGGAGTGTTCAGGGAAGCGTTGAGTTAAAAATTGGTCAATGCGCGATCCGATGGATTCAGCAGTCACATTAAATTGGCGCTGTATCTTGTAGTCGTTTTCATTCATGGCCGTATTTTACATTGACATAATTCATAAAGACTATGAAAAAGCTTTGGGTTTTAACTTTTATTTACGTGTAATGAGGTTATTGTGTCAGATTTTTAATTTCAGACTGTAAAAAAGTAACTGAAAGAGGTTTATACATGTTGCAAAACAATAAATTACAATTAATGAGATTGGTGTTGGTTTTACTGTTGGGTTCGCTGTTATTACAAGGTTGTGGTAAGAAGGATGAAGTCAGAGAAGTAGAAGTTACCAAATTGACCGCTTTAGAAATGTACTTGGCTGCTAAAAGGGCTTTAGATTCTGGAGTCTGGTCTACAGCAGCTGATAAATACAAAGCATTGCGTTCACATTACCCATTTGGCCATTATACAGAGCAAGGTTATTTAGAATTGGCCTATGCACAATATAAACTCTACCAAATGGAACAAGCTGTTTCTACAGTAGATCGATTTGTGAAAAATTACCCAGCTCATAAGAATTTGGATTATGCTTATTATTTAAAAGGTTTGATCTTTTTTGACAGCGACCGAGGGTTTATGCAAAGAGTTAATCCAGATTCGTCTGCAGACAGAAATCAGGATAATATTCGAAATGCGTTTACTTCATTCAAAAATTTCATAGAAAAGTACCCAGACAGTTCGTATGCTCCAGATGCACGCAAGCGCATGGTGTATATTAAAAATCAATTGGCAGCCTATGAAGTACAAGTGGCTTCATATTACTTAAGACGGGGTGCGCCCATCGCAGCAGTTAATCGAGCTAAATTTGTTTTGGAGTCATTTCAAGATACGCCAGCAGCGTGGAAACCACCGTCTGCCGCACATCACAAG
>JBPOFV010000563.1:0-2004 GCA_051252335.1 Marinicella sp.
GAGCTGGAGGCGGATTTGGGGCTGGTCTGGGAGGAGCCGTTTTTATTCGATCTGGAACAGTTAATTTGGCTCAAGTTCAAATTAATGATAACAGTGCATTGGCGCTCAGTAGTGCATCAGGCTTAGGCGGTGGTTTGTTTGTCTTGCATACCCTCAGCAATTCCAATGGAAATAATCAAGGAATGCCAGATTCTTTGCCAGTTGTTACAGCTTGTGAGGTCGCATTGAGTAATAACCAAGCATCGAACGATGAAGGCAGCATCCATAACAATGATGATATATTTGATCTTGCTCAAATCATCAATGAACAATCGGGTGCATTAATAAGCAGTGAATGTGATGATATCATTTTCGAAAATGGTTTTGAAAATTGACTTTGACCAAGCTGGGATGCACTGGGTCTCTTAATCTGAAGCAATGAATCTGTTTCAAGCCGTTTGAGCAATCATCAGTAGAGTCGAATTGTTACAATGCTAATTGTTAATGAGAAAAATTATCAGTCTTCATTGTAAAAAAATATTATTTCCAAAATTAAATTATGGGATAAGCTATTACTCTTATGCTATCGTATAGTCATTAAAATATGACTGTATGACTACATGTATCTGCTTACAAAGAAAACACACCTAAGTAATCCGCACTTTAAATTAATAAATATCAGAATCACTCTTTTATGCCTATTAATCAATACATGGGCTTTGGCGGCAGATATTCCTTATGTCAACTGGGAGAATCATCCCGTTCATGGCATTGATATGTCACCAGATGGTTCCCGACTTGCTGTGGCACATACCGCTGATAATCGAGTCCAATTGTTTGATGTTTCGCTGGGATATCCAGTGAGAATGGGGCATGTAAAAGTTGGTGTAGATCCTGTATCAGTGCGCTTTAAAGACAATAATGAACTGTGGGTTGTTAATCACATTTCTGATTCAGTTTCGGTGGTTGATTTTAATAAAAAGATCGTGAAAGCCACATTACAAACAGAAGATGAGCCATTTGATGTGGTATTTGCAAACAATAAAGCCTATGTCAGCTGTTCTCAGGTCAATAAGGTGTTGGTTTATGATCAAAGTGACCTAACAGCTGATCCTGAAGTCATTGCATTGATGGCAGAGGACCCTCGTGCCATGACTGTTAATGCCGATGGCAGTAAAGTTTATGTGGCCAGTTTTGAATCAGGGAATAAAACCACCATCTTAGCAGGCGGTATTGATGAAAATGAAGACACCTTAACTTTCCCGTTTAATCCAGTAAATCGCACTTCTTCACCTTATCAAGGTGAAAATCCGCCGCCCAATGATGGTGATGCTTTTTTACCAGCTTTAAATCCAGACTTACCTACGCCTCCCAAAGTTTCCTTGATTGTAAAACAAATGGAGGATGGTCGTTGGATGGATGACAACAATCAGGACTGGACAGAGTTCATCTCGGGATCTCAAGCTGCGATTTCAGGCCGCTTAGTGGGCTGGGAACTATTAGACCATGATATTTCAGTGATTGACACCAGTAGTCATGCAGTTAGTTATGTATCAGGATTGATGAATATAGGAATGGCTATTGGATTCAATCAAGCAAAAAATGAAGTGACCATGGTAGGAACTGATGCGACCAATGAAATTCGATTTGAACCGGTGTTGAATGGTAAGTTCTTACAAGTAAAAATGGGTGTGATTTCGGCAAATGACCTGAATAACCCTACAGTTATAGACCTAAACCCACACTTAAACTACGCAAATTCAACCGAATCTCAAACCATCCGTGATCAATCCATTGGTGACCCAAGAGCTGTGATCTGGAACCAACAAGGTGATTTAGGCTATGTCTCTGGCATGGGCTCAAATAACGTGATCGTCATCAATGTTCAAGGTGAGCGTGTGGATTTGATCGAAGTGGGTGAGGGTGCCACTGGACTGGCTTTGGATGAAACCAACCAGCGGTTGTATGTTTGGAATCATTTTGCTGCCAGTCTTTCGACAGTTGATTTATCGAGTCATATTGAAT
>JBPOFV010000564.1:0-2002 GCA_051252335.1 Marinicella sp.
ATGTTACGTGAACATGGCGTGGTTGGTAAATTTGTTGAATTCTTCGGCTCAGGCTTACAACATTTGCCTTTGGCCGACCGAGCCACCATTGCTAACATGGCTCCAGAATATGGTGCCACTTGTGGTATCTTCCCAGTAGACAATGAATCTTTACGTTACTTAAGATTGTCAGGACGCTCAGAAGAACAAGTCAATTTGGTCGAGGCTTATGCCAAAGCTCAAGGTATGTTCCATAATGAAAATTCAATTGATGCAGAATATACGGCTGTGCTTGAATTGGATATGAGTACAGTGGTTCCAAGTATTTCCGGCCCCAAACGTCCCCAAGATCGCATTGAATTAAGTGTGGCTAAAGAGACTTACAACAAGCACTTCAATGATTTTGAAAATGGCCGTGCTACTAAATCTGTAGCTGTTAACGCTGAACGTGGTTCATACGACTTCACCGATGGCAACATTGCAGTTGCTGCCATCACCTCATGCACCAATACATCCAATCCAGCTGTGATGTTAGGTGCTGGCTTATTAGCAAGAAATGCAGCAGCTAAAGGATTAACAGTTAAACCTTGGGTTAAAACATCTTTGGCTCCAGGCTCAAAAGTTGTGTCTCATTATTTAGAGTCTGCCGGAGTCATGGATGATTTAGAAACCCTAGGATTCAATGTAGTTGGTTTTGGCTGTACAACATGTATCGGAAATTCAGGCCCCTTAGACCCAGCATTATCTAAAGCAATAAACGACAACGATCTGATAGCCACTTCAGTGTTATCAGGAAATCGTAATTTTGAAGGTCGAATCCATGCTGACATTCAAATGAACTTCTTGGCTTCGCCTCCTTTGGTAGTCGCTTATGCCATTGCCGGCACCATGGATTTTGATTTACAAAATGACTCATTGGGCAATGATCAAAATGGCAATCCTGTTTATTTGAAAGACATTTGGCCAAGTAACCACGAAATTGCTGACACCATTCAAAATAATGTTTCAAAAACCAGCTTTTCTGAAGGTTATGAAGGCATTTTCGAAGGTGATGCCAACTGGCAAGCTGTTAAGACCACAGAATCTGAACTGTTCGATTGGCAAGATGATTCTACTTACATCAAGAATCCGCCCTATTTTGATGGCATGACTTTAGAAGTGGGTACCATTGATAACATCACGGGCGCTCGAGTCTTGGCTAAACTAGGCAATTCTGTTACCACTGACCACATCTCTCCAGCTGGTGCCATTGCTGAAGATTCACCTGCTGGTGTCTACTTGAAAGAAAAAGGTGTGGCTAAAGCCAACTTTAACTCATATGGCTCAAGACGTGGTAACCACGAAGTCATGATGAGAGGCACATTCGCTAACATCAGATTACGTAATCAGTTGGCACCAGGCACCGAAGGCGGCTGGACGCGTCACCAACCATCAGACGAAGAAATGAGTATTTTTGAAGCGTCAATGAAATACCAAGCTGAAGGCACGCCTTTGGTCGTAATTGGTGGTACTGAATATGGTACAGGTTCTTCAAGGGATTGGGCAGCAAAAGGCACCAACCTTTTAGGCGTTAAAGCTGTTTTGGTGCAAAGTTATGAACGAATTCATCGTTCAAACTTAGTAGGCATGGGTGTAATACCATTGCAATTTAAAGCAGGCGAAAGTGCTGACACTTATCAACTTACTGGTCATGAAATTTATGACGTGACTGGTTTGCGTAATGGTGAAAGTAAAACCGCACGAGTCACAGCTCATCGACCTGATGGCACATCTGTTACATTCGAAGTTGACGTGCGAATTGATACGCCGAAAGAAGTTGAATATTGCCGACATGGCGGTATCTTGCATTATGTTTTGAGAAATTTGGCCTCTTAATATATTGAGTTAAGGACTTACAAAGCAAGACAAATGCTCGACAAAATTGAGGCAGGTAAACTATGATTTACTTGCCTTTTTTCTTAATTATTGGCTTCTCATCAAATCCGGTGAAACTCCAAAAATTTCGAATCCATATGGTAGGTAA
>JBPOFV010000565.1:0-2001 GCA_051252335.1 Marinicella sp.
CCATTGATGCACGCATTGCCATGGCCAAATCTCCATGGTCTATCACATAAGGTTCGCCTTCATTCAGGTCAGTTGTAACAGCTTTGAATGGAATGGGAAATTGACTGAAATCCTGTTCATTGAAAGAGCCAACCAAACGTTGTAATTCCAGCATCACTTTGTGATCGCCGACTAGGCCAGTTCCAGATTTTGCGCCATCTTTGGAGATTCCAATTTCAATATCCGCAATGTAATCTTTCTCTTCTTGTTTTTGCTGGTAATCTTTAAGTTGTCTTTTGGCAGAAGGTTTTAAGGCGTCTTCCCAATCTACTGACTTGATCGCCCATTCCAAGTCATCTGGGCTCATTCCTGTGGCATAAAGCCCGCCAACAATACTGCCCATCGAAGTGCCTGCAATGTAATCAATCGGTATTCGCTTTTCTTCTAAAGCTTTTAAGACACCCACATGAGCCATACCTCTGGCACCACCACCTGACAATGCCAAGCCAATTTTAGGCCGTTGTTTTGCCGCTGCAATGGCAGTAAGCAGTAACAAGATGCCGGCGGCCAAGTATGTAATGTTTTTAAATCTGTGCATTGCTGCTGTATTGCTCAGTTGAGATTGTTATTTCTATTAACACCCTGCTAAAAGTTTAATCAATGTTGACCCATAAAACCATCTTGCATGTTATGAATTGTGAACCATTTCCTGAAATATAACAGTGTTTTGTGGTTCTTACAATCGCATTTACCGGCACAGCTTGATCTTCCTCTCGTCACAGCTAGGTTGGAACAGCAAGCAATCAACTGAGTCACTGTTGTGGTTTGGGAGGTGCTTCAACAACTAAAGTCATTTCAAATTCGCCATGATCGTTTTGGCCTTTGATGGTTACCTCATCACCAATGGTGTGTGTATAAAGTATTTTACGGTATTCATCAAAATTAAAGAATGGCTGGCCATCGACATGTGTGATGACGTCATAAGGTTTGATTCCTGCATTGGCTGCCGAGCCATTTTCATGTACTTTGGCTACCATGATTCCGGTGGTTGGTTTTGGGATGTTATAAATGGCGTGACCATAGGGTGGAATAAAATGAATACCTAACCAACCCCTGGGTACTTTGCCATATTGAATGAGGTCGTTGATGATTTGGACCGTGGTGTTTGAGGGGGTTGCAAAGTTAATGCCTTCGGCCCCATATTGACTGTAACTGGATGTGCTGATGCCAACCACCTGACCCAATGGATTGATCAATGGCCCGCCTGAGTTTCCCTGGTTGATGGCAGCATCTGTTTGTATGTAATTTTCTAATTGGATGTATTGGCTTTCAGTTAGCCCATGCCGACCAGTTGCACTGACTATACCAAGTGAAGCGCTTTGGTTTAAGCCAAATGGATTGCCCACAGCCAACACCACATCACCGGTATTAATCAAATCACTGTCAGCAAAATCTGCTGGGATTAAATCTTGGGCATCGATTTTAATCACTGCCAAATCTGTGATGGGATCAGAACCTACAAAACTGGCCTCATAAGGTTGATTGTCCCAAAGGTAAACCACCACACGGCTGGCGCCATCAATGACATGGTTGTTGGTGGCAATATGGCCGCTGGGTGAGACAATAACACCAGAACCTAGATAGTTGCGGGTCATAAAAGGAGTGCGGGGAGAAACACCTGTTTTTCTAGGAGTGATCAATTCATTGCTTTGGGTATGGATGCTGACCACAGAAGGGGTAATTTTATTGATAGCAGGGGCATAAGAAAAAACCAATTGAGGTGGTTCAATCATTGCTGATTTTGGGTTAAATTGTCCTGAAACCAACAAGTATATAAAACCAGCAGCCAAGCCCACTGTACTGTATTTGACGATAAATTTTAAATATTCTTTCATGCAACAATTGGATTCCTTAAGTGCACCATTGTAGTGATTAATAAGTTCATAATACAGACATCATTTTAACAAAATAAATCCATTAAAAATAATTGCTCAGAATTTCTAAGTAATGAGCCTATATCAC
>JBPOFV010000566.1:0-2001 GCA_051252335.1 Marinicella sp.
AGCCTCAACCCCACTCGATAAACACAAGCCCTTGTGGTCATTTCATATTGTCGAGAATTACATAAAAGGACCTGTGGTGGTTTCACGTATTCATCATTGTTATGCAGACGGTATTGCCTTGATTCAAGTATTGTTATCGATGACCAGTACCAGTCGAGAAAAAAGCTTGGAATATGATGTGGATGAAACAGCCAAAGAAAAACATCAGAAATTAGGCTTGTTGAAACAAGTGGTGAATCCGGCGAAGAAGCAATTTGCTCATTCGATGAAGTTAATGAATGACGCCACTGATTTAGGAAAGAAAATTTTGCAAGACCCATCACTGATTGAGAAAGGTATGGGTGAAACCTTTGAAGTGGCAGAAGAGTTATTCAATGCATTGACACTCAGTGATGATCCTCAGACCGTTTATAAATCTGAGTTGTGTACCAGAAAACGAGTGGCATGGGCCGAATCTATACCCTTAGATGAAGTGAAAGCGATAGCCAAAGCCACTGGCACCACGGTTAATGATGTGTTGATCTCGAATTTAGCTGGAGCCTTAAGAGAATACATGTTGGAGTGTGGAGATGACCCAAATGCCAAGGTCATCCGTGCAACTGTTCCCGTAAATTTAAGGCCATTAAAGCACGCCAAAGAATTGGGCAACCACTTTGGTTTGGTGTTTTTGAATTTACCCATTTTTGAAGACAATCCGTTAAAGCGATTGGCCTATGTTCATCATGAAATGAATGAGTTGAAAAAATCTAAACAAGCTTTGGTGTCTTTGGGATTGTTAAGCATGATAGGACTGGCACCTCAAGCTGCACAAAACTTACTGCTGAATCAGTTTTCGAAAAAAGCCACAGCCGTTTTAACCAACGTGCCCGGACCTCCTGTTCCATTGTATATTGCTGGTTGTAAAGTAGATAAGACCATGTTTTGGGTACCACAAAACGGTACGATCGGTATGGGAATCAGTATCTTGTCTTACAATGGTCAAGTTGAATTTGGCTTGATAGTTGATAAAAATATGGTGCCGCAACCACATAAAGTGATTGTTAGATTTCCTGAGCAGTTTGCACAATTAAGAGAACTCATGATGTTCCACCCTTGGGATGGAGAAGTTCATGCTGAATTGTTTGATGAATTCGGTTAGATGAGTTAAGTTGACTGTTCTGGATGAGTGACAAAACATGTTTCAGGATTAACTGCAGTGGTATCTCCTTGAGCCAGTAAATCACGATAACGTTTGTCTGCTAGTTGAATGATTTTCTCATATTCATCAGTTACTTGGCGTTGGATTTTCTGATAATCCGGATCAAAGTAATCATCAATATAGTATTCGGTTTGGTTCAATTTAAGGATACATTCATAGCCTTGTCTGAATTTTTTGTTTAATTGTTCTGCAACAATAATACCATCTTGATTCTGCTCAACTTCAAAACTGGCAATCAATATAGCGTGACCCAAACCTTTATCTATCATGGTATTGCTTTTTTGGATCATGATTTCAGCAATTTTGCGACAATTTTTAATGGCTGAAAATGTGGTTTGGCAATAAGTCATCAAGGGCTTATAACTGGGCAAATCAGTTAAAAAGTGATAAGAAGTTTTAATCAAGGTTGGCATGTAAGTCGGTAATTCTTCTTGTAAACGAGCTTTCATTGAATCAGAAATACCAGTCAGTTGTTTGTATTCATTAATTTGACTTTCAAGCACTTCATCAGGCGTGGGGTTTTCTTGCAAAAAAGTATCGATGAGGTCATTCATTGCCGGCGTGAGCGTTAAAGGTGTGTGGCTGTGCTTAGTGACAGACATCAGTTGAACTATTTGCGACATCAACTCTGGTTTATTGGCCTGTTTGGCCACTGCAAATGGTCGCAGAAAAGCTTGTAAGTTGTCGCTGTTTGCTAGCATGCGTTTATCGAGTAAAGCATTGGTGTTGCACATGGGTGCAATTTCTTCTTCATAACAAACTTTCGTCATAATGTTCAATGCTTCTACTGAACTATCCGGGGC